>NZ_RZPF01000004.1:0-33429 GCF_004022735.1 Mesorhizobium sp. M7A.F.Ca.AU.001.01.1.1 | reverse complement strand
CCGCCGTTCATCAGGCGGACGACGAACTGGCCTCGAAGTCGGCCTGGAACCTGTGCTGCGGTTAAGGCATCCGACGTGATGATCGCGGTCGACAACTAGGTCGGCGAATTGGAAACGACCGCCACTCCAGCAAATCTGCATTAGATCAAAATTGCACGCTGGCTTACAGGCTGTGCGCAGCAGAGCCAATTCTCTTGCGATGCCGCCCCGCCTACGACAGGATCGCCGCAACTGGAGGTTAGCCTATGACGCCAGACCCCTTGCGGCCCGACCACCCGCCACTCGACACTCCAGTTGCCGTTCGTCGTATGCAAGGCGCGCACCTCGGGAAGACCGCGCAGTTTGCGGTTCACCTGTGTCGTCGATTTGCCGACGAGCTCAATCATCATGACGGCATGGACTGCGTTGTCGTCGTAGTCCTCCCGCACGCGGACCGTGAAGCCCGTGAGGGTTCCCGTTGCCAGAAGCCGGTCGAGCCTGTTCTGGATCGTGCCTCTCGCGACGCCGACGGCTTCGGCAAGTTTTGCCAGCGAGGCGCGTCCGTCTACCCTCAGATGGGCGATGATTGCCCGGTCGAGCGCATCGGGGGCATATTTTGCGATGTCGCTGCCGATCATCGAATATTGACCGATTTGACAATTTCATTGGGCATATTTGCTATCCTTGCGCAATTTGCAGGGCGATGTTGAGATTTTGATCAGTATGGCTTGGCCGTACGCTGGCTGCAAACGTCCAGATAGCCCGCAGGAGACCGAGCATGCCGAGCCCCCTTCCGTCCGCAAAGGCCATGGTGCCCTTCGTCAGCGTCGACAACATGATGCGCCTCATCCACACATCGGGATCGAGACGATGCTGTTCGAGCTGACCGACGCCATTGAGAGGGATTTTCGCCGCTGGGAGGTCTTCGACAAGACACCGCGCGTGGCAAGCCATTCCCATGACGGGGTGATCGATATTTGGTGGGAACCTATTTGACGGCGACTCCGAACAGGTCAACCCGACGGGCCCAGACCAGCGGTCGACATGGCTTCCCCCGTCGCAACCTTTTCCAGGAATGTCGCCGACGGTACGAAGAACAAATTGCCGGTGACTGCACGGCTGAAGTCCAGCAACCGATCGTAGTTGCCTGGCGGGCGGCCAATGAACATGTTCTCGAGCATCTGCTCGATTCTGCGCGGCGAACGGGCGTAGCCGATGAAATAAGTGCCGAACTCGCCCTTGCCCACGTCGCCGAATGGCATGTTGTCGCGGACGATCTCCAACTGCTCTCCGTTCTCGATGATTGTGGTCAGCGCATTGTGGGCGGAGGTCGGCTTTACGGCATCGTCCAGCTCGACATCGGTGAGTTTTTTCCTGCCAACAATTCCCTCTTGCTCCTCGATTGGGAGCCCGTTCCATGCTTTCAGATCATGCAGGTACTTTTGCACTATCACATAGCTGCCTCCGGCAAATATGGGGTCCTCCTCGCCGATGATTGCGGCCTTGACCGCGCGCTCAGCCACCGGGTTTTCCGTGCCGTCGACGAAGCCGATCAGGTCGCGGTCATCGAAATAGTTGAAGCCGTGCACCTCATCTGCTGTGGAGACTGCGCCATCGAGCCGCGACATGATCTGCGTCGCCAGTTCGAAACAAAGATCCATGCGCGGCGCACGAATGTGAAAGAGGATGTCGCCTGGCGTCGAGACGGCGTGATGCAGGCCTTGTATCTCGCGAAATGGATGCAGGTCCTTCGGTCTGGAGGCTCCAAACAAACGGTCCCAGGCATTTGAACCAAACGCCATGACACACGACAGCCGGCCGTCCAGGTCGCGGGACCCGACTGCGCGCACGAGGGTGGAAAGATCGGCACATAAGGCCCGCACCGTCGCCTCGTGTTTTGGTCCAGAATTTATCGTCACCACGAGAAATATCGCGGCCCGCGTCAGCTGCGCGACGACTGGTTGCGAAACAGCGGATGGCAAGGTCGAATCCACAATAGGTCCCTTTATCTTGTTCGTAACGCCACTGGTCGACCGGCACAGGCGGCGGAAGGGCGGAGTTGCAAGCACCGACGCGAGATGACCCCAGCATCATCTCCGCCTCAGTTGGTCAGGATTTTGCCCGATCAGTATTCGCCGACGTCGATGACTGCCTGGGCGACAGCCCGTGGGGCTTCCTGCGGCAAGTTGTGGCCAATTCCGCCGGTGATGATCCGATGCGCGTATCCGCCTGAAAATTTCTTGGCGTAGGAACTGCTGTCGGGGTGGGGTGCGCCATTGGCATCCCCCTCAAGGGTGATGGTGGGCACCGTGATCACCGGGCTTTCGGCCAGCCGTTTTTCCAGGCCGTCATATTCCGGCTCGCCTCGGACCAGGCCGAGCCTCCAACGGTAATTGTGGATGACGATGCTGACGTGATCCGGGTTGTCGAGACACGCAGCGCTGCGATCGAACGTGGCGTCGTCAAAGTCCCACTTCGGCGAGGCGATCCGCCAGATAAGGTTTGCGAAATCGCGCCGGTACTGTTGATACCCGGCCCGGCCGCGTTCCGTCGCGAAATAGTACTGATACCACCATTGGAGCTCGGCCTTCGGCGGCAGCGGCATTCTGTTTGCCGCGAGACTGCCGATCAGATAACCGCTGACCGAAACGAGCGCATTGCAGCGCTCCGGCCAGAGCGCCGCGATGATGCAGGCTGTGCGTGCGCCCCAGTCATACCCGGCGACGATCGCGTCGCCGATCTTCAGCGCATCCATCAATTTGATGACATCGACAGCCAGCACGGACTGCTGGCCGTTGCGGACCGTCTGACTGGAGAGAAAGTGCGTCGTGCCATGACCGCGCGAGTACGGAACGATCACGCGATAGCCCGCCATCGCCAACAAGGGAGCGACATCGACAAAGCTGTGGATGTCGTAAGGCCAGCCGTGAAGGAGGATAACGACGGGACCGTTGGATGGACCAGCTTCAGCGTAGCCAACGTTCAGCAAGCCGGCGTCGATTTGCCTGAGCGCAGCGAACGAGGCAGCCGTCGATCGTTCTGTCGTTGCTCCGCCCAGCTCTGAAACGCATTGTGCTTTAGCAGTGCGAACTGTCGTGAACTGGGTAGCAACCAGACCCATTGCGGCAACGCCGACAAAGGCCCTGCGATAGCGATCAATTTCTCCCGGCGGTCTTGTATTTTCCATTCTTGCAACCTCGTTCGCGGCACCATCGGATGCCACCTGTTTTTGACACAGCACTGGCATCACCTTCATTCATCAGCTTGGCGTTCCCGGCCTGCATGCCTTGGCAGCCTCTTTGGACAGTCGAGGCGTCGGTGGCTCCACCGACTGAAATTCAGAAATACATTGAGCTGGAATGACGCGATTGCCGGGCAGTGTAGAAAGTTGCGTTTGAACACGCGGGAAGGTCACGCTTTGTGCCGCCTCGCTTTGCATCCTTAGAAATTCGGGGCGTAACCCGTCGCCGCGCTTGGCAGCGATCAGGTGGAGTATCTGCAGCAACGGAAGCATGGACAAACTCCTTCGTAATGTGTCGTGGCTCAAGGGTGACACGACACGCGGCCGGTCTCGCACTTAGACAAGGCCCTCACGAGTCATTGCGACGCGAACGGCCGGACGGGCCGCAATTCGGGCGCGCAGCGCTTCCAAAGGAGCCGGAACAGGGACTTGGAAGCGGGCTGCCCAAAGCAGCATCACGAAAAGGTAGAAGTCCGCGACGCTGGGTTCCTCGCCGAACAGATAATCAGTCTTGAGACCGTTCGCGAAGAGATCAAGTTGCGACGTAATCGTGCTGCGCGCCTTGGCCTTTTCAGCATCGCTGCCATGGTGCCACATGGGTTTGAAGCTTCGGTGTATTTCAGTTGAGACATAGGTCAGCGCTTCGAGAACGCGGGTACGGCCCAGTGGCCCTTCCACGCCCAGTGCCGGGTATTGCGCCGCAATCCAATCGAGGACGGCGATATTCTCTGTCAGAACTTCCCCGTTATCCAGCACGAGGGCTGGCACATACCCCTTGCGCGTGACCGTGGTGAAATCATCGCCCGAGCCCGTTCGTTTGGTTTTGAGATTGACCGTTTCGCGCTCGAAGGCGGCACCGGCCTCCTCCAGCGCGATGTGGTCGGCCAGGCTGCAGGCGAGCGGGCTATAATAGAGTTTCACGGCTTTTCCCTTGTCTGAATCGGGACGCAGTTCGCAAATTGGTCGGGCGGAAGCCCGCCTTGCGCCGCGCACCGATTATCGCTGCGCGCGGCGTCCATGAGGTTCCAGAAATTCTCACTTGCCGGAAAGGAAGGCTACGACACCGACAGGTAGGCGTGCCTATGCCGAGGTATGATCAAGCTAAGCAATCGTTCTGCGATTGCCGCGTCCGAGGCCGAAATCCTGCTCAAGCGGGGAAAGACAACAGCAAGGCTTCAGAACCACCACACCTGGCGTCCTCGACAGGCCGGTAGTCCTTCGCTCAGGAACCATAAACGAAAGTATTGGACGCACGTGCCCTTGGCACGATGGCCCACATCCCGCCACGGCCGGCATAGTTCAACGCGAAATGAGCAAACGCGAAAGGCGAGAGGCCGCAGCCGGGTTTCCCGACTGCACGCCGACGCACTGAAGCAGCTTTCCCAATCAGAGGAGTCGTCATCATCATGACCGAGCTTTCCCCAACTGAAACAGGCACCACCGCATTGCCCGCCGAGGCACTGGCCACGGTCGAAGTCGACGTCTCCTCGCTGATGCCGGGAATGTCGCTGGTCGTGCAATGGCGCGGCAAACCCGTCGTCGTTCGCAACCGCACCGAGAAGGAAATTGAGGACGGCAAAGCTGTAAGCTTGGCCGAGCTCAAGGACCCGATCGCCCGTAACGCCAATCTGCCGGCCGATGCGCCGGCAATCGACACCAACCGCACGGCGCCGGGCAAGGAAGCCTGGATCGTGATGGTCCAGGTCTGCACGCATAGCGGCTGCATCCCCGTTGGTCAGCAAGGCGAGTTCGGGGGCTGGCTCTGCCCGTGCCACGGCTCGCAATACGATACTGCCGGCCGCATCCGCAAAGGCCCAGCGCCCGAGAACATGGCGATACCCGTGTTCCAGTTCATTGCCGACACCAGAATCCGTATCAGCTGAGAGGGGGGCGTTTCGATGAGCGACAAACATTCGACCTATACGCCCAAGACCGGTATCGAACGCTGGTTCGACGCCCGCCTGCCCCTTCCGAGGTTGGTGCACGATAGCTTCATCGTCTATCCCGTCCCGCGCAATTTGAACTACGCCTACACGTTCGGCGGCATTCTCACGGTCATGCTGGCTTCGCAGATCCTCACCGGGATCGTGCTGGCCATGCATTACGCTCCGGATACCGGGCTGGCCTTCAATTCAGTCGAGAAGATCATGCGGGACGTGAATTCGGGATGGCTGCTGCGCTCTCTCCATGCGAACGGCGCCTCCTTCTTCTTCATTGCCGCCTATATCCATATCTGCCGCGGGCTCTACTACGGCTCTTACAAGGCGCCGCGTGAGCTGCTGTGGGTGCTCGGTTGCACCAACCTCTTGCTGATGATGGGGATCGCCTTCATGGGCTATGTGCTGCCTTGGGGACAGATGTCGTTCTGGGGAGCCACCGTCATTACCAACTTTTTCACGGCCATCCCATTGGTCGGTGGCTGGTTCCAGCAGCTTCTGCTCGGCGGGTTCGCGGTCGGCAATGCGACGCTGAACCGCTTCTTTGCGCTGCATTACCTTTTGCCATTTGTGCTTGCAGGTGTGGTGACGTTGCATGTCTGGGCGCTTCACGTCGTCGGGCAGAACAATCCAGCCGGCATTGCTGTGAAATCAAAAACCGATGTCGTGGACTTCACACCCTATGCCACCGTCAAGGACGCGTTCGGCATCGTCGTGTTCCTGTTCTTCTTCGCCTATTTCGTCTTCTACCTGCCGAACTATCTCGGCCATCCTGACAACAACACAATCGCCAATCCGCTCAAGACGCCTGCTCACATCGTGCCGGAATGGTACTTCCTGCCCTTCTATGCGATCCTGCGCGCCATCACCTTCAATGTCGGCCCGATCGATTCAAAACTTGGTGGTGTGCTCGCCATGTTCGGCTCGATCGTGGTGCTTTTCGTCGTGCCCTGGCTCGACAGGTCCAAGGTTCGCTCGGCCGTTTACAGGCCCTGGTACAGAGTGTTCTTTTGGCTCTTCGTCACCAACGGCCTGTTTCTCGGCTGGCTTGGTTCGCGGCCGGCCGAAGGGAACTACGTCGTCATGTCTCAGTTGGCGACGCTTTACTACTTCGCCTTCTTCCTGATCGCACTGCCGGTGCTGGGCTTGATCGAGAAGCCACGGCGGCTGCCCAACTCGATCACCGAAGCGGTGCTCGAGAAGAACAAGGGGGTCGGCGGCAAAGGCGCGAGCGCGGCGGCCGGAGACCAGACGTTGATGAGAAGAGGCGATGATCGTGTCTCGCCAGCCGGCCTCGAAAGTCGCCGATAGCAACACGTTTTGGGTCGAGCCGTTGCGTCTAGGTGACGAGACAACTTCATGTCGCGCGCTAGGAACCACGCTGCTAGCTGAAAAACAGGGATTGCGATCATGGTCGATCTGGGTCCGGCGATGAATTTGTGGAACTCACCGCTAATCTACATCGTGTCGCTCGGCCTCGCCGGAATTGTCGTTTGGAACCTCGTTCCGGCACGCTTCGCCAATGCGAGGCTGATCGTCCAACTGGTCTTTTTCCTTGCAATGTCGATCATGGTTCTTGAACTGCGGGTCGTCCCGTACGAGCCCGCACGAGGCGATGAGACAACCAGCGGAGCGATCCTCATCGGATTGGTCAAGCTGCTGTGGTGGGTACATCTTGCTTGGGCGCTAATCGGGTTTGTCCGCATCTATGTCGTGTTCGAGCGAAAGCCGCACGAGGCACGCCTCCTGCAGGATGTCGTGGTCGGCGTCGTTTACACGGGAATGCTCCTTTCGATCCTCGCATTCGTCTTTGCCGTGCCGGTCGGAACGCTCATCGCCACGTCGGGCGTCTTTGCCGTCATGCTGGGTCTGGCGCTCCAGAATACGCTTGGTGATGTATTTTCGGGAATCGCGCTTAACCTCGGCCGCCCTTATGTGCTTGGAAACTGGATCATTCTGAACGACGGAACCGAGGGCCGCGTCGTCGAGACCAATTGGCGCTCGACCCAACTCCTCACCCCGGCCCACAACGTCATCGCACTTCCGAACAGCCTTGTCGCCAAAATCGGGGTAACAAACCTTAGCGGCCCAGACGAGAGCCATGGACTTGCCGTGACGGTAAAGATGTCTCTGACGAAGACGCCGGCTATCATCGTAGACACGATGCGCATGGTCCTGCTGAGCTGCACCTCGATCCTCCAGGACCCCTCGCCCGTGGTAGCCATCACAAGCCTGGATGCGGCGGCAATCGAGATCGAGCTGTCATTTCGCGTCGCCAGCCTTGATCAGCGGATTGCAGCTCGGAACGAAATTTTCGATCTCGTCTATCGCCACTCAAGGTCGGTTGGGGTGCTGCTGGCAGCGCCACTTTCAGCTTCGATTGCCGTGACCTCCCCGCCAATCGACGGGACGGCGACCTACCAAGGCTTCGCCGCGATCGACTTGATCAAGGCCATACCGATCTTCTCGGCCCTAACGGATGCCGAGCAGGAGGCGCTTGCCGCGGCGATCTCGGTTCGCAGCTACCGCAAGGGCGACGTCATTGCAGAACAAGGAGAGATGCTGCCATCCCTCATGATTGTTCGGAAGGGCGTGATCGTTCGGCAACATGGCCAAGGCAATGCTAGCATGCAGGAGGTTGGTCGGCTTGCGCCTGGCGACTTCTTCGGCGAGACCGGCCTGCTCGCCGGTATTGGCGAGACGTCGACATTGCGGGCAATGACCCACGTCGAGGTCTACGAGATAGACCAGGAGAGCTTCGCGCCGCTGCTGCTCGACAGGCCCGAGATGGCCGAAGATCTTGCGGCAACCCTGTCGAGGGGGACTTCGGCTTACGGCGAAACCGGCATCCCCGGCGGCCAGCAGCACGAGAGCTCCAAATTCGCGCTCCTGAAAGCCATTCAGGCTGTCTTCCACACCGCCCCATCGGAGCACGTTCGAGCACGTGGTCGACCAGGCATTCGAAAGGACAGAGATTCATGACCATCCGCCAAAGCGACATCGTCGGCATCGATCCACTCAGGCAGCCTGCTATGCGTGATTTTGCCGACGGTTTGAAGGTACGGCGCGTATTGCCCTCCTCGAACCGCCTGATGATCGGCCCCTTCATCCTGTTCGACCATTTCGGCCCCGCGGTATTCGACGAGGGTCGTGGTTTCGACATGGACCCGCATCCGCATATCGGGATCGCGGCCGTGACCTATCTGTTCGACGGGGAGATCATCCATCGCGACAATCTCGGTGAAGTGCAGGCCATCCGCCCCGGCGAAGTCAATTGGACGACGGCCGGGTCGGGCATCGTCCATTCCGAACGCACGTCGCCAGAAGCCCGAGCGCGCGGAAGCAATCTCTTCGGCGTTCAGGCGTGGGTGGCGCTCCCCTCCCGGCACGAAGAAGTTGCTCCCCACTTTGCACATTATGGCGCTCCCGAAATCCCACGGATCTGTGCCGACGGGGTCGAGTTCACTTTGATCGCAGGGACGTCCGACGGGTTGGTCTCTCCGGCAAGGACGTACTCCGACCTGGTCTGCGCCGAAATCGTGCTCACGGGCAGTGCGCGATATCAGGTGAAACCCGGATATCGCGAGCGTGCGATCTATGTTGTCGCCGGCGAGATTGAAGTCATGGGCCAACTTGGCACGTTCGGTGAAGGCGAATTGATCATGCTGGCGCCTGGCGCTGAGATCGTGCTCGGGGCGCCTGCCTTCCATGCCGCGCGGCTGATGCTGATCGGCGGCGAACCTCTTTCCGAACCACGCTATGTCCATTGGAACTTCGTCTCCTCCTCAGTCGAACGGATTGAGCAGGCAAAGGCGGACTGGCGTGAAGGCCGCTTCCCGGGCGTACCAGGGGAAAACGGGTTGATGCCTCTGCCGCAGGAAGAAACAAAGTGGTGACGGTTTCGGCGGCGGCCACATCCGCGGGTCGCCGGGCGGCGTCATGACACCGAGTAGAGTTTGCGCATCGTGCCCTCGTCGATTTGACCATCGAACCAGACGTCGAAGATGGTCTCGAGCAGGAACTCGTCGTTACTTGCTTCGGAAAACAGCGTGAGGGACGCGTGCAATTTCATTGTATCCTCATCACCGAAGACCGCGCGAGCACTTAGATCGGAAAGTCGTTGCAGTGTGCCGACGCATTCCCGATAACGACCGCCCAGTATCGGCGATTGGAGGTAAGCGCCTGCCTCGTCGAGTGATGTGATCGCGTACGGATCGGCTCCAGTGTCGCTTCGCCCGGTAACCAACGTCGGGAAGACCAACTCCATGTATGGAGTACACATCATGCCTCGACGCAGCATAGCCAGCGCGTCGCCGTACACCGGATCCTGAGCGGTGACGAACCTCTGCAAATTATATTGGTCGTACATCTCGACTCAGACCTTTTTTGCAAACAGCTGTATTCGTGCCTGATCACCCTGCAACGACATCGGTGTATTCCGGATGCCTGGCGACGAAGCCGCTCATGAAGGGACACTTCAAGACAGCTTTGCGGCCGGTTTTGCGGAGCAATTCGAAGGTGCCTTGCGCCAACCGCGACGCGATCCCCTGTCCGGAAAATTCCGAAGGCACTTCGGTATGTATCAGCGCAACCTTGCCGTCTTGGAGCGTATAGTAGGCCACTGCGAAGGCATGACCGGTGATCGGGAGCTCGAACCGATGCTGCCGAATGTTCTCTGTGACCTTTGCATCCATCTCTATCTCTCGATGTGCGTTGCGTGAGGCTGGACGTAGTTTGCCCGATCGCTATCACATCGCGGGCAAACGTAGCCTGACGGTGGTGCCTGTCCCGGGCGCGCTCTGAATGTCGATGCTTCCGCCTGACTCTTCGGCAAAGCGCTTCACCATCGGCAGGCCGACGCCGCCGAGGCCCTCCGTTTTTGTGGTGAAGAAGGGATCGAATGCGAAGGCAATCGTCTCGGCGGTCATCCCCACACCGTTGTCGGCGGTGGTGATATCCACCTGAGCGGCTGAGGTGCCATCAAAGACCACTGCGGTATCTATCGAGATCAGGCCCCCATTGGGGGATGCATCGCGCGCGTTGAATACCAGGTTCAGAATCGCGTTCTGCAAACCCAGGCGGTTGCACCTCACTGACGGCAAGTCCGGCCTCACTCGAACCTCGAGACGAATCTTGGGGTCCCACGCGCTTCGAATGAGGGTCTCGATTTCAGCCAGGCAGGCGCCGACATTGGCATATTCGCTTTCTCTGCGGCTCTCTCGGGCGGAACTGATACTCTGGCGGACAAGCGCGCCAGCTCGTTCCAACGCCGTTCTGGCGCCCGAAATTGCAAGCCCAAGCGTTGGAGCCGCTGAGACGCTCGGGTCACGGGCCAGGTGATTCAACGCCGACGACGCGACCTGGATGAGATTGCCAAGGTCATGAACGATGCCGGCGGTCGCCATCTGGATGGGCAGGCCATCTCGGGGAATCTCGGGCGCGATGTCGAAGACATCCACTTTCACTTCCGGACGAGACATTATAACCCTCATGTTTGCTAAGGCAGAATTCAGTTGCTTGAATATAGTACAATAGAGGACGGGAGTGGTCGATTAGATCGAATAAGAAGCCGAACCATACTGCAGTATATGTCCCGCGATCTGCGGACCGTCGCCAGTGCGGGACCAACATCTCGCGAGACGGATCTCCCTCTTTCGTGCTCATCGCACCGTCGCGAGATTCTCCTCTATTGGTAGCCAATGCCCCCGATATAGTTGGCGAGCAGCCGCTCCTGGAGTTCTTCCTGTTGGAAGAGCGCCTTCATCGCGTCGCGGATATCAAGGACGCCTATCGGCTTAGCGCCGGCGCCGAGCACCGGTAGGTTCTGGAGCCGCTGTGTTGTCATGGTCTGCCAGACCGAATGCAGGTCGTCATTGGGCCCACAGGATACGAAAGACCGGCTCATCAGCGTGGATACCGGCGCTTCCGCCGGTCCCGAATTCGCCAGGTGACGAACAAGGTCGGACTTGCTCAGCACGCCTGCCGCTTCGCCATTGCCATGGCATACAACAACCCGGCCTATGGCCGGCTTGGACAGCCATAGCGCAGCTGCCCGCAGCGACGTGTCGAGGTCGACCGCCGCAAGGCGCGCCGATGTTTCTGGATGTAGACTGTCAATTCGCATGGTGCCCTCCTGAGGCGTCTCGCGGCCGCGGCCGGAGAGATCAGATTCGAGGTTTCGCCTACTCTTCGAAGGAAGTGTTCATCACAAAATCGACGGAAGACGGCGCCTTGTAGCCGGCCACAAAGCGCTCACCGAAATCCCGGGCAAAGTTGTCGTAGGTCGTTTCCGGGTTCACCTTGGCGATGTGGCAAAAGCATCGCGTCATCCGCCGCTTCATTTGAAGACGCGGAAATTCGCCGACGATCCTGGCTATCTCGGCGGAAGAGATGAGACTGTATTGCAGGCCGACGACATCAAGGCAGATGCCGGCTGTGCACAGCGCCACCTCGGCTTCCTTGTAGAGGCCAATCGACGGCGTCGAATTGAGAGCGACGCTGTCCCATGTCAACTGAGCACGACGCTCGTCGAAGCCGCCTTGCCGGACGAAGGCGCGGGCCAGATCGGCGCCTTCCACCTCGAAACGGCGCGGCCCGGCGAAGGTCTCGTTGAGCGTGACGTCGTGCAACAGGGTTCCGACGGCAACAACTTCACCGTCGTGCTCGATGTTCTGGACCTGTGCGATGCGGACGGCGAAAAGCCATGATCGAACCACGTGGTTGAACAAATACGGTTCACATAGCTGGCGGGCATGTTCGATCGCCCGGCCGACAAGCGGCGTATCGGGGACCGAAACCCCTGCAAGCGTGCGCCTGGCGATCGCATCCATGTCAGTGCCTTTCCTTCGCCGATTGTGTGTCGGTTTGACGCCCTTACCTTGGCAGGGGCGTTACCAGTTCATTTCGCGTAGGTCGTCAGGTTGGTCTCGTTGGTATCGACGACGAAGACCGCAAGCAGGCGAGCGCGTTCCGTCTTGCTGGCGTTTTCACTGACGGCGTGATGGTCGCCCGGAAATTCCGAGAAGCTTTCGCCTGCACGGTACGTCTTCACGGGCCCACCGTTAACCTGGCTTCGGATCGCCCCCTCCAGCACCGTGGCATAGATGAACGCGGAACTGGGATGGGTATGCGCCGGCGATGTCCCGCCCGGCCCGTACTCGACGAGCACGGCTTTCAAGCTCTTGCCGGGCACATTTGGAAGGGCGTGGTCGTAGACGAGTTTCACGCTGTCCGCGTCTTTGGCCATTGCTGCGGTGACGGATGCGGCGGCGAGTGCTGCACAGAGGAGTTTCCTGATCATGTCCGATATCCTTGTTGGAATGAGAGCTAGGGAATGCTGGTCTGATGGGTCGCGAAACCGGCGTTCAGTACTTACGCAGGTGGCGTGTATCGGCTGAGCCAGTCGTCGAAGTGGACGGCGCCGATACGCGCGTTCTCGCCGGGGACAAGCGTTTGATCGTCGATTGCCACTTGACCGTAGTAGAGAGCGCCAGGATCCGAGACGATTTTGCGCGGATCGTTGGTGGCCTTTAGAAAGCGACCGACGAGTTCGCTCATACGAACGCGATCGGGGCCGGCAATTTCGATCGTGCCGTTCACTGGCGCTGCTAGGGCGACGTCCGCCATCGCATCGGCAACGTCGTCGGCTGCCATTGGTTGGAAGTACGCCGGTGACATGTGGACGGTATCCCCTACGGCGCCGGTGTTTGCGATGGCGGCGGTGAACTCGAAGAACTGTGTGGCGTGCACGATCGTGTAGGGGATAGCGGACTCCTTGATCAGCTTTTCCTGAAGCAGTTTGCCGCGGAAATACCCCATGTCCTGCAGCCGGTCGGTGCCGACCACAGACAGCGCGACGTGATGGCGGACGCCGGCGACCGCTTCGGCTGCAAGAAGATTACGCCCGGATGCCGCGAAAAATTCGAGCGCGGCCTTTTCCTCGAATGACGGTGAGTTCGCGAGATCGACGACGACCTGTGCCCCGGCAAGAGCGACGGCCAGCCCTTCTCCGGTGACGGTGTTCACTCCCGAATTCGGTGACGCCGCAAGCACGTCGTGTCCCTTCCTGCGCAGTCTTTCCACAGTCTTGGAACCGATCAGCCCGGTTCCGCCGATGACGACGATCTTCATTTCCAATCTCCTTTGTTGAGGGTGTTGATTTGCGGGTGTTGGTCGAATGTCGGCTTTCCGGCGAGCTACTCGCTGGCCGATGCGGCGTCCTCGATAAGTGAGGTGACCTCGTCGGGGTGCGAGACCATGAGCGCGTGGGAAGCACCCTCGATGACGACCGTCTTCACAGCGTGCGCGCGCTTGGCCATGAAGCTCATGACGGCTGCCGGGATATTTCGGTCATCGGTGCCGTAGATCATGTAGGACGGCAGCGTTTTCCATGAAGCTACGCCCGAGGGCTCGGCCAGGGCTGCCTGCGCGATCGGGCGTTGGGTGGCGGCCATCAGCGACGACTGCTCTTCGGGAACGTCGGCCGCGAACTGGGCTCGGAATTTGTCCGGCTGGATGAAGAGATCCTGGCCGCCGTTCGGCGACGCGACTGGAGCAAGCGCGCTTGCCAAAGTGCTGCCGGGAAACATGCTGGACAAGGTGGCGCTCGATTCGCCGTTATCCGGCGCGAATCCGGCCACGTATACCAAGGCCTTCACATTGGGATTGCCGTTGGCGGCTTCGGTGATCACGGGTCCGCCGTAGGAATGCCCCACCAGCACGATCGGTCCGGGAACCGACCGGATGATGGCCGAGACCGCCGCGGCATCGCTGGCGACGCTGCGGAGGGGATTGGCTGCCGCCTTTGCCATATAGCCGTCCCTGCCGAGTTTGGTTATGACCGCGTCCCAACTCGACGATTCGGCGAAGGCCCCGTGCACCAGCACGATCGTCGGCTTGGGCTTCGCTCCGGCCGCCTGCGCCGTTGCGCCACCCGCGACGGCAAGCGCGGCGGCCAGCGCCAGGATTCCAGTGACATTTCGCATTTGCTTTCTCCTTTGTCGGCCTTCCGTTTGACCAATGTGGAGAAGGATGCGCCGATCCGGGGCGCCGACCTATTGTGCGGAATGGTCGGTCATACGATGCCAAGGTGCAGGGTGGGTCATCGCTGCGATCAGGTGACCTGGGTATTCCGCACGCGGATCGCCGGCAGCGCAGGAGTTCGTGACCAGTACAAATCCATGGAGCTGCTGCCTCCAAACACCACTGCCGCCCCGGCGTAACGGCAAGACTCCCACCGCGAACGACATTGCCCCTGACCTTAGGCCTTCACAGCCCATGCTTTCGTATGGATCAAGCAGCCACATCGTCTGATCGTTCCGCAATGACGCAGCATTTATATTGCTATTGTGAATACGATCCAAAATTAACCATGGAGTTACCAAAATGAAGAACACATCTCTTGCTGCCGCAATCCTTCTTGTTGCAGCAGGAAACGCCGTCGCCGGAAGCGATCACTACGGATCAAACTCGGTCCAGCAACCCGCAACTTCTTCCGAGAGCATGCACACCTCCTCGATCAGGAAGACGGGCAACGATGCCGGCGTGCAGGAGACCGTGCGCAAGCCGATTGCTCCCAGCAAGGACCCGGGCCAGGGCATCTGGGGTCACTAGCACCCGAAAATTGTAGAACCTGGAAGGACCGGGGCGTCGCCCCGGTCCTCTTCACGCTTTCCAAAGGACCTTGAAAGTGCGTGGGGGCCCTGACACAGGTTCTGAGACCGGGGAGCTATAAAACCACCTTTCACCTTGGATCTGGCCGGGTGGGATGGCGATCGACGCTCGACCGTCAAACGGCAGCGACTTGGCTACCCCAGCTCAAAGCAATGCCATTCCGCCGTCGACCCGCAGATTGACACCGGTGACAAAACTGCTTGCGTCCGATGCCAGGAACAGAGCGGCTTTTGCCAGTTCTTCCGGCTGGCCCATTCGACCAAGGGGAATTGCTTCGGCCATGGACTTCTCGAAGGATGCTCGCATTTCGGCCGGGACACCCAGTTTGTCGAGAATAGCCGTATCCACGGGGCCGGGGCTGAGCACGTTGACGCGTATGCGGCGCGATTTCAGTTCTATCGCCCAACTGCGCGCGAAGGCGCCGATGGCTGCCTTGGAGCCTGCATAAACGGCATGGCCTTCCAAGACCTTCTCGCTGGCGATTGATCCCGTCAGTATGACTGCGCCGCCATCGCGCATCAGCGGGATCAGTTTCTGCACACCAAAGAAGACGCCGCGCGCATTGATAGAGAACTGCGCATCGTACTCGTCTTCGGGAACTGCCGACGAATGCGTGATGGTGTTCACGCCGGCGTTCGCCATATAGATATCGAACGCCCCAAACCTCTGATGGATCTGTCGCGCGACATCCTCGTGGTGCGCCACGTCGGCTACATCACCCTGAATGCCCAGTGCGCCGGCTCCGATCTCGGAGACTGCCTCCTCGACGGCACGCTGCCTCCGGCCGGTGATTACGACCTGCGCCCCCTCCGACGCGAAAGCTTTCGCGGCGAATAGCCCAATCCCACTGTTTCCCCCGGTGATCAACGCGGTCTTTCCTGAAAGTATACCCATTTGCATTGCCTCTGATGATTTTCACGAGAGCCGCCGCAGTTGCCAACCGCAGTTTTCAGCGTGAACTCGGACGGCTGAGACCAGAAAGCATCTCCAGCAGCCATCGATGCTGAGTTTTCATAGTCAGGCTGGCCGCACCGGTGTTGTGCTGCCAGCCATGACCGCCGTTTGAGGGCACTAGCCCTTGATGAAGGCGAGCAGATCGGCGTTCAGCTGGTCCTGGTGTGTGGCCGTGATCCCGTGGGGCGCGCCGGGGTAATATATGGCCTTTGCGCCTTTGATCAGCCGCTCCGACTTGACTGACGAATCCTTGACCGGGACGATCTGGTCGTCCTCGCCATGCAGGATCAAGGTCGGTATATCGAATTTCTTGAGGTCCTCGGTGAAGTCGGTTTCGGAGAACGCTTTGACGCATTCATATGCATTCACGAGACCGACCTGCATGCTCCAGAGCCAGAACTGATTCAGAACCCCCTGGGAGACCGTGGCGCCTGGCCTGTTTGCACCATAAAACGACTGTGCGAGGTCCAGATAGTGCTGCGAGCGATCCTTGAGGAGGCCAGCCCTTATGCCGTCGAACACTTCGATCGGCAGACCTTCCGGATTGGCCGGCGTTTTCACCATGATCGGCGGAACAGCGGCGATAAGAACAGCCTTGGCCACGCGTTCCGTCCCGTGCCGTCCGATATAGCGAGCGACCTCGCCTCCCCCGGTTGAATGCCCGACCAGCGTGGCGTCCCGGAGATCCAGCGCCTCGATCACGGCTGCAAGATCGTCCGCGTAGCCATCCATGTCGTTGCCGGAGGTGGCCTGGCTGGAGCGGCCATGGCCCCGCCGGTCATGAGCAACCACGCGGAAGCCATTATGGGCCAGAAAGAGCATCTGTGCATCCCAGGCGTCGGAATTCAGCGGCCAGCCGTGTGAGAAGGTTATTGGCGGACCCCTACCCCAGTCCTTGTAATAGATTTCCGTACCGTCCTTGCTTGTGATGGTGCTCATTGTTTTGCGTCCTGATTGAGGGGTGGGAACATGTGGGTTTTGCTGGGCCCCGGATGACGAAGCGACTGGCAGTCCGGCTATGACCGCCGCTGAAAAACTGGCCAACAAGACGTCGCGGCGGGTTGCACCGAGGGTGAAAAGTCCATCCATACTCATCGTGTCCATCCTTGGTGAGCGGCTTCTCGGGTCGGCTCACCATCACGATCACCGGGTCGACCTGCACCGTCGCTTTCGGGGGGAGGAGCGGGCGAAGGAGCGGCGACGCCCGATGATCGTGATGGCTTGCGAGGGAGAAGATGCGCCGATCCGCCCCGCGAACCTATTCTACGCAGGCATCTGTCGTACGATGCCAAGGTGCAGGGTAGGTACGCCGAGGTGCTGGAACTGTCGCTGAGATGGGGCAAATGATGCGATGACGTTGGTTCGTGCGCGACGTGCCGCGTGTGGCTGTCACAAACACGACCTATCAAGCCGTATGAGGATTCTTCTCAAAACGAGGAGCGGCTGATCGCGAGCAAGTCACCGCCCGAACGGACCGCGATAGGTTTCGCCTACGTGGTCCTCATGTTGAGTAATCAACTCACCGCCGGCCAGAGCGCAATATGCTTAGGTGTACAACGCGTTATTATAACGACAAAGGCTTTAAAGCTTTCGCCTTATAGAAATTGCACGGCATTTGCCGCTCTTGGAGCACTTTGGACCTCACAACCCCGGAGTGCTTTATGCGCCTTAGCTTTCTTTCTGGTTTCCTCATTGCGGTTCTTGCTGCCGGGCCATCGACTTCTGCCAGCGCAGCGCACTCCGGCGTGCCGCTCGGGCAATCGACCGACCTGTCGGCACGTATCGTCGACGGCAAGGCCGACGTTAACGGTGTGGCCTATCACTATTTGCTGGCAGCAGGCGGCCCGAAAACCGTGGTGTTGTTGCATGGTTGGGGCACGACCTCATACATGTGGCGCTTTGTAATGCCGCAACTGGTGGCGCGCGGTTACACGGTACTTGCGCCCGATTTGCGCGGTTTGGGGGACACCGCCAAGCCTGCGGCCGGCTACGAAAAGGCGGCGATTGCCGAGGATATTCGAGCACTTGTCAATCAGCTGAACCTTGGTCCGGTCGTCAATCTCGTCGGTCACGATATGGGTGGCATGGTCGCTTATTCCTATGCGGCGCAGCACCCGGGGGAAGTCACCACACTGGCAATCGTTGACGTCCCGCTGCCAGGCATCGAACCGTGGAACGAATTGATCCAAGGCCCTCGCACTTGGCATTTTCGCTTCCACTCCGTACGCGACGTGCCGGAAATGCTCATTGCCGGTCGCGAGCTTGAGTATTTAAAGTGGTTTCACAATGCAGAGGGGGTAAATACTCGCGCGTTCGACACCGAAGC
Source organism: Mesorhizobium sp. M7A.F.Ca.AU.001.01.1.1 (assembly GCF_004022735.1). Lineage (NCBI taxonomy): Bacteria > Pseudomonadati > Pseudomonadota > Alphaproteobacteria > Hyphomicrobiales > Phyllobacteriaceae > Mesorhizobium > Mesorhizobium sp. M7A.F.Ca.AU.001.01.1.1. Next base: position 15,320 of record NZ_RZPF01000004.1, on the reverse strand, counting down.
CGACGAAGTCTACGGCCGTTCTTATGCCCAGCCTGGCGCATTGCGCGCAGGCTTCGAGTACTACCGGGCTTTCCCGCGTGACGAAGAACAGAACAAAGCCTTTGCAAAACACAAGCTGACGATGCCGGTACTCGGTATAAGCGGTTCGGGTGGCCTGGCATCGATGTACGAAGGCCATCTCCGCCACGTCGCCGAAAACGTACGGGCCGTAGTAGTCGAAGGCTCAGGCCATTGGGTTCCGGAGGAGCAGCCGGCCGCCGTCACAAGGGCCCTGATCGAATTCCTGCCACCAGCATACTAAGCTTCGCGGCTGGCTGAAGCACAACATTAGCGATAGTCGCCGTGATGGAGATACGCCACTCCAAAGCTTTCCCAATGCGCCGCCGTTAGCTGGCGATGCGCGGCAAGAGCTTGGCAGTGTAGCCTCAACACCAGGTTACACGCGGCGATCATCGCTCTAAACTTCATAAAAATTTGTCTGAGTCCGGATCGTCCTGGGCAGGCTACTCTTAACGGAGAAGCGCCAGCCGCTGGGCGATACTATCGGACGGAGGCGAGGTTCACCCTTTCGAAAGTCCTGGCCGCGCCGGCCTCGCGCATCGCCGGGGGCAGCGTTTCCCAGGCCCGGATCAGCTCTCCGATGGAAGCTGCTTCCATCTTGCGCATGACATTGCCGCGGTGAAGCTTGACGGTCACTTCACTGATGCCGAGGTCGAAAGCGATCTGTTTGTTGAGGCGCCCACGCGCCACTTCATGCAGCACCTCGCGCTCGCGCGGGGTCAGCGTCTCGACACGCTCGATGTTGCGCTTGACGACCACCGCATCCGCCCGCCGCTTGGCATCCACCGCAATGCCCGCGATCACGGCGTCAAGGAGTGTTTGGTCGCGCACCGGTTTGGTGAGAAAATCCACGGCGCCCGCCTTCATCGCCTGGACAGTCATCGGTATGTCGCCATGCCCGGTCAGGAAGATGATGGGCTTGGGATTGCCGTTTGTCGCAAGATGGTGCTGTAGATCGAGACCGCTTGCCCCTGGCATGCGCACGTCGAGGATCAAGCATCCGGGGCTGTTCAAGACGTCCGCGTCGAGCAATTCGCGGGTCGAGGCAAAGCAGACCGGCTCAAAGCCCATCGACAGGATCAACTCCGACAGTGCTTCGCGAACAGACGCATCGTCATCGACAATGATGACGAGCGGCTGCTGCGGCTCAGCCTTCCGCTGCCGTGACACCGGCGCCGATCTCTGCAAGAGTGGTTGGTCAACTCTCATGTTCATCCCTCGGTTTCCTGGTTGGCTAAAGCGTTGGCCACCGCCGCAAGCAGGGCCTGGCCGTCGAATGGCTTGCGGAAAAACCCGCTGATGCCCTTGGCACGGTACTGATCCGCTATCTCGTGGCGGCCGGTGATCAGGAACACCGGTAGGTCCGCACGCGTCTTCTTGACCTGGTCACGAAGTTCAAAGCCGTCCGTTCCAGGCATCCCGATATCGGTAATGAGCAAGTCCACGTCGGAGAGCCCGCTGACGAGCAGTGATCCCGCCGACGAGAAGCTGCGGGGAGCATAGCCCGCAGACTCCAAAAGGTTCTCGAGCGACTCGAGCAATCTTGGGTCGTCATCGACAATCGCCACGACAGGTCGCACCTTGCTCACACTCCGTTCCCTCCCGTTCGTCGAGAGTGGCTGATCGGTATCTCCAACCGCTCCGCCATGCGCACGAGATCAGCGAGTGATGCCGCAACCATTTTCTGCATCACGTTCCGTCTATGGATTTGCAGCGTGACCTCGCTGATCCCCAACTCAGCCGCGGCCTGTTTGTTCAGCAGGCCACTCACAACGAGCGGCAGCACCTCGCGTTCTCGCTGCGTGAGCTCTTGATAGCGTTGCCTCAACACGGTGAGTTCGGCGCGCTCTGATCGCCTTTCCCGGTCCTGGGCGATCGCTGCCCGGATCGCGACCATGAGGTCCGTATCGCTGAAAGGCTTTGTCAGGAAGTCCACAGCGCCGTGCTTGATCGCACGCACAGAGGACGGGATGTCGCCATGCCCCGTTATGAAGACGATCGGCGGATGATCGCCCTCGGCGATCTGCTTCTGCAGATCTAGACCGTTGATGTCAGGCAATTCCACATCGAGGATCAGGCAGGCGGGGACGTCCGGCTTGTCGGCAAGGACATAGTCGCCGGCCGATCCGAACGCTACGGCGCGCATGCCATGGGACTCCAGAAGCTCACCAAGCGCTTCCCGAATACGCACGTCGTCATCGACGATGAAGACCATTTGATCGTGGGGCGTCATGCTGCCGCTTTCATTTCAACTGGCATCGTGAAGACGAACGCCGTTCCGTGCGGATCGTTCTTCTCCACCCACAACCGTCCGCCATGGGACTCGACGATCGAACGGCAGATCGCGAGTCCCATGCCCATGCCGTGCTCTTTCGTCGTAAAGAACGGCTCGAATATTCGGTCAGGAAACTCAATGCCCGGGCCACAATCGCTGATCTCGATCTGGATCGCGTCCCCTATCCGGCGCACGCGAAGTCCAAGAACCTTGTCGCCCGGAACAGAGTCCATCGCCTCGATCCCATTGCGGATGAGGTTCACCAGAACCTGCTGAATCTGCACCCGATCGAGCGCGACAATAGGAAGGTCGCTTTCGACATCGAGATCCAGACGAACACGGCGCCGCACCGCCTCCTCGGCGATGAGGTCGCGCGCTTCCGCTATGACGCTGTCGAGTGCTGTGTAAGCCATCGCGTCTGCAGATTGCTTGAATAAGGCGCGGATGCGGCTGACGACATCCGCGGCTGAGTTGGCATCACGGATAATACGCTCCACAGTCTTCTGCGCCCGCTCGATATTTGGCGGTTCGGCCGTGAGCCAACGCTGGCAGGCATATGAGTTGGCGACAACAGCCGCCAGAGGCTGGTTCACCTCATGGGCTATAGAGGCTGAAAGCTCGGCAAGACTCGCCGCCTGGCTCGCACGTGCAAGTCTCTCTTGCGCCAGGCGCAGTTCTTCTTGCACTCGAACTTCACCGTCGATGTCCAGACAGACGACGTTCCACTGAACAATCGCTCCCTCTGCGTTGCGCATCGGTGCCGCGCGCGTATCGACCCAGCAATATTCGCCGTCGAAGCGACGCAGACGGTGCCTGCGCGCATACGGTTCGCCAGTGGCCAACGAATGAGCATAGTTCGCTTTGACGGCCGCCAGGTCGTCAGGATGAACGCCTTCATCGAGTGTCCCGGACAGGCGGGATTTTCCCTTGCCGTCCAATAACTCCAACTCATATCCGAGGAATTCGCGGAGCTGACGGCTTCGATATATCGGCTCACCGTTCGGTGCGGCGCAATCGATCATCACCGGCAGCGTTTCAACCAGCTGCCACAGCGAACGTTCTCTCTCGCGCAGTGCCACCTGCGCGCGCATCTCCTCGTCGATGTCGATGGAGACCTGGTACCAGTGAACGATGGCTCCATCCCGATCGCGCAGAGGCTCGCAACGCCCTTCTATCCAGCGATAGCTGCCGTCTTTCCAACGCCGGCGATACCGCATGATGAAGGAGTCGCCAGTTTTGAGGCAGTTGGCTGACCTTTTGAGCACCTCGGGAGCATCTTCGGGATGAATCAGTTCTTGCGCCACCCTGGTGAACTCTTCGAAGTTCGCCCCGGAGATGCCGAGATCCTCCAAAGACCGCCTATTCACGTACGCAAGCTTGCCATCGGGCGTCCAGCTCCAGATGTGGACCGGCAAGGCATCGACAAGCTGCTGGAGCTCGCGCTCTCTTTCGCGCAAAGCCTCCTGCGCGCGCATCTCGTCTTCGATGTCGATTGAAGCCATATACCATTGAACGATCGCGCCATCGGTATCCCTTAACGGTTGCGCTCGTGCTTCTATCCAGCGGTAGACGCCATCCTTCTCGCGTCGACGAAAGCGGTTCATGAAAGGCTGGCCGGACGCAAAGCCATTCGACGCCCTCCGAAACATTGTCGGAAAGTCTTCAGGATGGGCCAGGTCCCGGGCCAGGGCATCGAAATCATTGATGTGCGTCGGTGGCGAACCGACCTTCTCCAGGTATCGCTTGCTGGTGTAGGTGATCCTGCCTGAAGGGGCAAAGCTCAGGAGATTCACGGGCACAGCGTCAATCATTTGCTCCAGTTGCCGGTTGGCTTTCCGCAGCGCTTCTTCTGCCCTCACCTGGTCGTCGATGTCGTGCGAAAGACCGTACCATTGGACGACAGTCCCACACTCGTCTCGCATCGGTTCCGCTCGGCCCGACATCCATCGGAAGACGCCGTCAGCACGACGCAGGCGATAGTTCAGGGAGAAGCTTTCGCCGGTGGTGACCGAGTGGTTGATCGCTGCTTCCAGCGTGGCGGCGTCATCGGGATGTACGACAGCCGCAATGGCCGCCTTCAGGCCATTTCCTCCGACATTCTCGTATCCTCCTACGTCAAGGCCGAGATACTCAACCATTCGCTTGCTGAAGAAGACCGGCTCGCCCGACGCAGACAGGCGCCAGAGGAAGCTCGGCACCATGTCGACCAGTTGCGAGAGTTCCCGCTCCCGGTCGCGCAACGCTTCCTGTGCGCGCATCTCGTCGTCGACGTCGATAGAGATCACATACCACTGAACAATCGCGCCGCTGTGATCACGCAGCGGCTCGCCGCGTCCATCCACCCAGCGGTACGCTCCGTCCGCACGGCGCATTCGATACTTCATGGAGTATGGTTCGCCGGTAGCCAGAGAGTGGCGGACGGTCTCCAGGAGGCGTGCCGCATCTTCGGGATAGACGAGGGACTGTATGGCCGCCGCCTGCCGGCTCATCCCCGGCTTGTCCAGATCCGCCACACCGTCGAGACCGAAGAAGTCAAGCAAACGTCTGTTGAAGAAGGTCGGCTCGCCTTCAGGCGTCAGCCGTCTGATCTGGACTGGGACCATGTCGACGAGCTGAGAAAGTTCCCGCTCCCGACCGCGCAGCTCCGCCACGGTTTTCTTGTAGACATCGTTGTCGAGCGCGATTCCGTACCATCCCGTGATACGACCCTGGCTGTCGCGCGCGGGCCGCGCGGCGGTTCGGGCCCATACATAGGTGCCGTTTGCGCGCCGAAAGCGAAACTCGACATTGAAATGATCGCCGGTCCTCAGACAATGGCGCCAGGTAACCGCGATCTGCTCATAGTCGTCTGGATGAAGCAAACGCTTCCAGGCGGTGTACCCCTCGTTCAATGGAGCGTTCAGATCCTCCAGCGTCACCCCGAGGGAGCTCAGCGCGAACGGATGCAGGTAGATCCATCTACCCGCCGCATCGAACGCCCATCCGTTCCCGAATATGCTTTCAACGATTTTCGCCGATCGAATTGGCCCGGCATTGTTTTCAACCAAGAGATCCAGGTCCGCCCCGGAAAGCGGCTCCCCGTCTGTCACCAGATCATCAATGTCCACACTGACACTGTAGCCGGGCTCCGATCGGGTCTCGTTCCAGCGATAACTTCCGTCGGCCTGCAGTTGCCTGTGCCTCGTTACTTGGGGGACACCCGTCCAGAAGGCGCGGGCGACTGCGTGCGCCGCCGCTGTCCGGTCATCCGGATGGACCAGACTCAAAGAATGGAGAGCGTCGGAGGCGGCTCCCTTCTCAAGTGCCGCACTGATCACATCGGCGAATCGCTCTGTGGCTGCGGACGGCGCATCGCCTTCAATCAGTGTGCCATACCATGCAACGGCGTTACCTTCGCTATCGCACAGCGGCTGTCCGGAGCTTCGACTCCAACCGTAAGCACCGCTCGCGCGCAAAATGCGGTGCTCCACATTGTAGTGCTCACCTGTCTGCAGGCAGCGACGCCACTCGGCCACGGCTCGGTCATAGTCGTCTGGATGGATTAGCCGCTTCCAACCCGCGGAGCCATCTTCTGACGAAGTGTTGAACTCCTCCAGCGTCGTGCCGAGAAGCGATAGCGTGCTGGGAGTAACATAGCTGAATCTGCCGGCCGCGTCTGTCGCCCACCCATTGCCGACCACGCTTTCGATGAGCCGAGCCGCCCGCAACGCTTCCGCATCGGGATCGCCAAGCGAGTTGAACGCTGTCGTCATTGTCTTCTCCTACCGGACAATGAAAGGCGGAGACTGTCAGCGCCTTCTTTAACTCTCATCGTTGACCATCTGGGCTCGCGAATTGGTTCATCATCTTAACCGGACCACGCCGCAGCCGCACCTCATGGAAATCCATGAGATGTGAGTGACCTAACTTTCGGGGTGAGGCACCTAGACGTCCCGATTGAAGCTACAGCCCCTGAAACAAGGCCTGGTCGGCTCTCCGTATAGCACTTGCTCTCAGCAGCTGGGATCTGGGCTGACGAACCAAAACTCACCATAAGCAGCGCCGCGCCCCAGCGGCACCTCACGGAAATCCATGAACCGCAGCGCGACGCGGCCGCGACGACCCCGCGTGTTCATCCCCGTCTGGTCTGGTGGACGTGGCTCGCAAGATTCAAGTTGGACGCCATGACGATAAGGACATCTGTTCCAACGCATAGGAGGCTACCCAGTTCGGCTCCGCCGGAGGACTTTGCGACTGAACAATTGCTTGGCGCCAATCAGGCATGGCGCAGCAACCGCGAACAGCAACACGAGCGCGAAGAAAGCTTCGTCGAAAGAGATCGTGGAGGCTTGCCTTTCGAGAGAGCGCTGCAACAATGGGAAAGCGATCTTGGGCGCCGCTAGAATGTCGGCACCGTTCGAAGTGAGAATGTTCGCACTGGCCCTCAAGCGCTGGTCCAGGGCCGGATCGCCACGGACAAGGTGGGTGGACAACATCGTTCGGTTGAGAGCGTTCTGGTGATCGATATACGTTTGCAAGAGCGCCGTGCCCATCAGACCACCAGCCTGCTTCCCGAGATTGAACAGCCCTATTCCAAACGGCAGAATATCGGCAGCAAGTCCACGCAGCGTAACCAGCGTCAGTGCCACGAACAGAAGACCGAGACCTGATCCTCGCAGAAGCAGGGCCGGGGTCAGGTCGGGGGTGCCGCTACCGCTCGTCGAACCGGACAGGAGCCACATGGCTCCGGAGAAGAGCAGGACTCCAAACGGAACAAGGGCGATCGGGTGAACGCCGGCCTTTTCGATGAGGAGGCCGGAGAACAGAAGTCCCAGCGCCAGCATGGCTCCGCTGGGCAGCAGAAGCACTCCTGCGGCCGTGGCCGTAAAATCGAGAACGTTGAGGGCAAAAGCCGGGATGAGATAGGTGCTGCCCGATAGGGCAAAGCCCGCGACGAGGCTGACAAGAAAGCCAAAGCGAAAGTCCGGATCGGCGAAAGGCGCGACCGCCTGAAGTGAGCCTGAGCGGAACCGGGCCTCCCGGACAACCACAAGGCCGGCGGCCGCCACACCGATGGTCGAAAGGCCGGTGATCCCCATGTCGTCCGACCAGTTGAACCTGCTGCCCTGCAGCAGCACGTATGTCAAAAGCGCGGTACTGATGCCGAGCACAATGACCTCGACGACGGGGAGCGTGGTTGCCCGCCAGTATGTCCGATTGCCATCCGCCGCCAGAAGGACAAGGGCGGCGATGCCGAGCGGGACGTTGGCGAGGAATATCCAGTCCCAGGAGAAATGATCGACCAACCAGCCCTGCAGGGCCGGCGTAATCGTCGTTGGAGCCATTACGGCGCCGACGGCAAAAACTGCTTGGACAATCGGCTGATGTCGAGACGGGAACCGAAAAAACAGCAGCGTCTGGCCAGCTACGAGAATTGTGCCGCCAGCCAGCCCCTGGACGACGCGGAAAACACAAATCCAGACATGATCCACCGAGAGCGTCATTGCCGCGCAACCCAGCAGAAGCATCACGACCCCCGCGCGCAGGCAGGCGGTCGGCCTGGCGGCGGTGACAAGAAGCGGAGCGACAAGGAAAGCCGTCAGCTTGGCGGCGATGAATGCGATGTCGACCATCGCCAGTTCATCCGGCGTTGCGTAGATGTCGCCGAGCATGTCGATCCGGCCGATCGACAGTGCAGTGGATGCCACTGCGTCCATGAAGGCGGCCAATACAACACCAGTTGCTACTAGCCAGGCACACGGCAGGGTATCAGGATGGCGGAACGCTCTTTTTTCGGCTTCGGTGCGGTGCATCACTGTACCAGGCGTCCGTTGGCACTGTCGCCGGACCGCATTTCCAACGCCACCGCTGGAACGTCGCCCGCTCCCAGGGCGATGGCAACGCGGGCGGAGAGCCCCGGAACGAGGCGGCCAGGCAACGGGTTTCGTATCATCCTGATCTTCACCGGCACACGCTGGACAACGCGGATGAAGTTTCCGGTGGCATTGTCCGGCGCCAGCAGGCTGAACGCCGCGCCGCTGCCGGGAGCGAAGCTGTCGACAACACCGTCGATTTCTTGATCTGGATATTCGTCGACCGTGACGCGTACCCTTTGGCCAATCTTGACCAAGCTGAGCTGCGTTTCCTTGAAGTTGGCGACGATCCAGACATCGTCGACGGGAACGATATCCAAGGCCGCATTCCCTGGAGTGACATAACGGCCGACACGGATTTGCCGATTGCCGACGATCCCGTCGACCGGGGCTCTCACGACCGTGTTGTCGAGGTCGAGCATAGCCAGGTCGAGAGCGGCCTTCGCCTGTGACAGGGCCGCGTGCGAACCGGACAATTGTGCTTCCAAGACGCCGAGCTTCAGCCTTTGAGCCAGCAGATTGGCTTCTGCGCCGTCCAAGGACGCCTTTGCCTTGTCGTAGCTGGCTTGTGCATCCTGCAGTTTCTGATCGCTGGCAGTGCCGTTCTTCTGCAGTGTGACATAGCGGGTCAGGTTGGCACGGGCGAACTGGAGGTCTGCGGCGGCTGACTGTTTCTGCGCCTCGGCCTGCGCGATCAATGCATCTTGCAGTTTATGGCTTGCCTCGATGTTGGCGATTTCCGCCTGCCGGGCTGCGACATTGGCGCTTGCCTGGACCACCTTGGCCTTATAGTCGCTGTCGTCGATGCGAAAGAGAACTGCGCCCTTTGCAACGCTGGCATTGTCGTCCACGTCAACGTCGACGACATAGCCGGCCAGCTTGGGAGCGATACTGGTGATGTCTGCGCGCAGATAAGCGTTGTCGGTCGTTTCCTGGTAGCGACCAACCCTGAACCACTGCCAGCTCCACGTAGCTGCCGATGGGATCAACACGAGCGCGACGACGGCGATTGCGATCCTGCGAGATGGGCTCATGATTGCTTCGACCTCAATTCGACGCACTATCGAAGAGGATTGTCGATTTCCCGTGATCAAGATGATCGGCAAGGCTGCAAGTCGGGGCTACGCAGTAGGGGTTCACGAGAATGTCTCCGGGCCGCTGAAAACAGAAGTGCCGAATAGTCGCGGATTTCAGTGCGCCCGCGCCATCACGCGAACGAGCATCTCGGCTCGCTCTGATCGGTAGTTTATACTGACCCTCGGCACAGGTAGATACCTGACGCGACACCGCTGCATCTGTGGGCTTTCGGGCGACCGCAAAGTAGGTTCTGCGTCCGACTTTGGGCGCCAAGCTGCCGTCCGCCAGAAATAGAGATCTGTGGCCAATCAAAACCCGCCTATTCGCACGTCGTTGCCGCCGATCACCGCACTCATCACTCGGAGATCTTTCAGAGTAAGAGCATCTGCACTACGTGTTGCTGGTGTTAACAAGCAAGAGAATAGCTCCCGGATGAGAATGAGCGTTTGCCCTTACGCTGCACTGCTTCCGGGAAACGATCAGTGTACGAATAACTAACAACGAGCTCTAGATAGGCCCACCTTTGCGGCGAATTCGGGTTAACCCGGCCCGGAGGATGTTTGGAAAAGAAGCTAAATCAAGCAGTTAGGAACTAGTGGGACAGCAAAGCATTCAAATCTGTTCCTATGTTTTTCGATGTTCTTGTCCCCCCTACCACGCTGCATTTCGCCCGATGAACGCCTCACTCGCCCTATCTCGCGAAGAAGGATCGTGACGGTGTATCAGTCCCTCATTGGAAAGTCGCGGTCGCACCATTAACGACGTTCTTCAACGAGCAAGAAGCGTCTCGATTGGGGCCGTCTGCGGACTGTTTGCTTTGTGACAGATACGAACCAAGCAGTCGTTCAGCTCAAACCCGCAGGTCGCGGTGGTACGAAGGGTTGTAGGCGTGGTTGTCTGTCATCTTGTAGATCATTGCGGCCTTGGTGCGCCGAAGCGGGTTCGTGCCGTAGCCTTCCCGTCGGTAGCCATTGCAGTCACCCATCTACCAAGCGAGTAAACTGGTGAGTGCTGAGATAGTCCGGATGGTGGACTCGACTGAGAAAGGCGTGGTCATCTCTTCGCCGCGATCCGTTGAACAAAATCTAGAAAAGCGCGCACTTTTGCCGGCGGCATGTGGCGTGACGGATGATAGGCGTAAAGCGGAAACTGCTCGTCGGACCATTCTGCCAGGATCGTCGTGAGCGCCCCGCTCTCAAGCCACTCGTCGAGGCCGATGGCAAGGCTCTGGAATATGCCTTGCCCCGCGAGACCGGCCGCGACGGCAGCGGAGGGATCGTCCATGACCAAGCGCCCCGAGGCCTTGATCTCGATGGCCCCGCTTTCCCCTCGGAATTCCCAGGTGAACGGCCGCCCGGTCTGCGGGTTGCGAAACAGGATGCAATCGTGGAGCATCAGGTCGTGGGGCGTGGCTGGAATGCCGTGCCGGTCGAGATAACTTGGGGCGGCACAGGTCAGGACTGGTACGTCCAGCAGTTTGCGGGCGATTAGCGAGGATTCGTCCGGCGGACCGAAGCGCACGGCGACATCCGCGCCGCTCATCATCTCTTCGCGATAGTTGCTGGTGGTCAGATCGAGCGACAGTGCGGGGTAACGTGCCAGGAATTCACCGATCCTCGGCGCCAGCACCATTCGCGCGAACCAGGGATCGATCGATACCCTGAGCCGTCCGCCGACGAATGCCGCCGAACCGGCGGCTTCGGAAGCCGCCTCCTCCAGTCCAGCCAGCAGTGGCGTTATGCGGGCATGGAAGCGCGCGCCCTCCTCCGTCAGCGCGACCTCGCGCGGATTGCGGTCGAACAGCCTGACACCGACGCGTTGTTCGAGCCTCGCCACGGCACGACTGACCCCCGACGGCGTGAGACCGAGAACATCCGCAGCCCGCACGAAATTGCCCGCTTCCATCACCGCCCCGAAAACGCCGACCCCGGTCAGCAGCCGCGTGTCGAAACTCATGCCTTCTCTCCTTTGCGAGGTCGGTGATCTCAACCGTCCCTTCATGATGATTTTGAGTCACCTTATCTTTGATTTTATTGCGCGTGAATCATCGCATTGCTTCCCCTAGATGATTTTTGAGCGCCCGGACGGCGCGGCGGCATGCCGGACCGCGGAAATCTCCGGCCTTGCGAGAAGGAATTCATCCATGAATGCGATCTCACGCAGAAGCCTGTTGGCGCGTGGCAGCCTTTTGCTCGCGGCGGGCGCCGCCGCCGTGAACTCACCGGTCCACGCACTGGCGGCCAACCCGCAAGCGCGGTCCGGCAACTTCAAGTCCATCGACATGGCCATGGAACAGGCGGTGCGCGACGGCACCGTCGCCGGCGTCGTTGCCACCGCGGCAGGACCAGACCGCATGATCTACGAAGGAACCTTCGGAAAGGCCAATACGGCCACCGGAGCAACGATGCGCGCCGATACGGTATTTTGGCTGTTGTCCATGACGAAGGCCTTCACCGCCACGGCCTGCATGCAGCTAATCGAGCAGGGCAGGATCAATCCCGGGGACGATGCGGCGAAATATCTGCCGGAACTCGCCAATCCGATGGTGTTGGAGGGCTTCGACGGCGACGGCCAGCCGCTCCTGCGTCCGGCCAAGCGGGCCATCAAGGTGCGTCACCTGCTCACTCACACCTCCGGCTATACCTATTCGATCTGGAGCGATGCACTGACCCGCTACGAGAACGTCACCGGCATGCCGGACATCGCCACGTGCAAGAACGGCGCCTTCCTGGCACCGCTCGAATTCGACCCCGGCGAACGCTGGCAATACGGCATCAGCATGGACTGGGTCGGAAAGCTGGTGGAAGCGGTCAGCGACCAGTCTCTGGAAGTCTATTTCCTCGAGAACATCTTCGCCCCGCTCGGCATGACCGATTCAGGCTTCCTGATCGGAAGCAAGCAGAAGGCCAGGGTCGCCACCTTCCATAACCGTCGCGAAGACGGCGGCCTGACGCCCGCTCCCTTCGAAATGCCGCAGCGGCCGGAATTCTTCATGGGCGGCGGCGGCGGCTTCAGTACGCCGCGCGACTACATGGCCTTCCTGCGGATGCTGCTGAACGGAGGCACTCATAAAGGCGTACGGGTGCTGAAGCCGGAAACGGTCGCGTCGATGATGCGCAACCAGATCGGCGACCTCGACGTCCAGGCCATGCGGACCGCCCAGCCTGCCTATTCGCAGAGCTTCGACCAGTTTCCAGGCGAGCCCCACAAGTGGGGTTATTCGTTCGACATCAACACGCTGCCCGGTCCGAACGGTCGGTCGGCAGGCAGCATTTCCTGGGCCGGCCTGCTCAACTGCTATTTCTGGCTCGATCCGGTCAGGAAGGTGACCGGAGCCATCTTCACCCAGCTTCTGCCCTTCTACGACGAAAAGGTCGTGAAGCTCTACGGCACATTCGAGCGCGGCCTCTACGACGGCCTCGCCTGATCAATTCCCACCTCAACACCAGGAGAACATCATGTATGCGATTACAGGAATTACTGGCAAGGTCGGCGGCGCGCTGGCGAAAGCCCTGATTGAAGCCGGAGAACCAGTCCGCGCGGTGCTGCGCGACCCCGCCAAGGCGGATGTCTGGAGAGATTGCGATTGCGAAATTGCTTTCGCCGACATGGGCGATGCGACGCGGCTCGCCGCCGCGTTCAAGGGCGCCAAGGGCGTCTTCATTCTGCCGCCTTCGGAGTTCGATCCCGCGCCCGGCTATCCGGAAGCGGCGAGGCAGAACGAGATCCTGACCACTGCTCTCCTTGCTGCCCGCCCGGAAAGGGTCGTCTGCCTCTCCACTATCGGCGCCGATGCGTTACAGGACAATCTCTTGAGCCAGCGGGCGATGCTGGAAGACGCCCTCGGCAAGCTCGACCTTCCCATCACGTTCCTGCGGCCCGGTTGGTTCATGGAAAATGCGGCTTGGGATGTCGCCCCGGCCCGCGACAAAGGCGTGCTGCACAGCTTCCTCCAACCGGCCGACAGGACCTTCGCCATGGTGGCGACGCAGGATATCGGCCGGCTTGCCGCCGATCTGATTCGCGAGGAGTGGACCGGCAAGCGGGTCCTGGAACTGGAGGGCCCGGCGCGGGTCTCGCCCAATGATCTCGCCGAGGCTTTCGCAACAGTGCTCGGGCATCCGGTGCGGGTGGAGATCGTCCCGCGCGAAAGCTGGGAGGACCTCTTCCGTGCCCAGGGTACGCGTAACCCACTGCCGCGCATCCGCATGCTCGACGGCTTTAACGAAGGCTGGATCGATTTCAAAAACAGCGGACAGAACAGCGTCAAAGGCAAGACACGTCTTGTGGAGGTGATCGCGGCGCTTGTCCGGCAGGCCGCCGCGACTGAGGCCTTTTGATTCCACCCTGAAAGGGCAGCAGACGGCACGGGCATCCGCCGCCAGCACGGCTCGCAACCCTCGTGGTGGTTGCTTGTCACGCTCCGGGAACGGGCGCGCCAGGCTCGATGAGTCCCTGTCGTTTGAGATCGGCCCAAAGGGTTGGCGGAATATCCTCCCTGAGATAGGCCAGATTCTCCTTCAGCTCATCGGCAGACCTTGCACCCGGGATGACACTCGACACCAGGGGATGGCCGAGCGGGAAATGCAGCGCCGCCGCCGGCAGCGAAACCTTGTGGCTGGCGCACACCGCCTCGATGCGGCGGACGCGTTCGAGCACCGGCTCGGGAGCCGGCCTGGTGTTGAAGGTCGCGCCCTTGACCGCGCCCGTCGCCAGGATGCCGGAATTGTAGGGGCCGCCGATAATGATCCTCGTGCCGCGCTGTTCACAGAGCGGCAGCAGGGTCGCCAGTGGCTCCTGTTCGAGCAACGTGTAGCGGCCGGCGAGCAGGAAATAATCGAAGGCGCCGGCAACGACGAAATCGGACAGCATCTGCCATTGGTTGATGCCGACGCCGACCGCCTTGATGACGCCTTGCGAGCGCAGTTCGTCGAGCGCTGGATAGGCGCCGTCCATGGCTTCCCGGAAGCGGCTCCGGGCATAGGGATCCTCGCCGGGGCCGAAATGAATGGCCTCGTCGGGATCGTGGATCGAAACCATGTCGACATAGTCGGTGTCCAGCCGCTTCAGCGTGCCCTCGAGCGAACGCATCACCGCATCGCGCGAATAGTCGAACTCGGCGCGGAAGGAGCCGGGCTGGTCCCACAGCGCCGGCTTCAATTCTTCGGGCGGGATCGGCACGAGGTCGTAGCCGATCTTCGACGAGATGACGATGTCCGCGCGGGGCAGCGACTTGATGGCAAGGCCCAGACGCGTCTCGCTGACGCCAAAGCCATAGACAGGTGCGGTGTCGAAATAGCGGATGCCATTTTCATAGGCCGCCTGCACAGTCTTCACCGCCGCATCGGTGTCGACGGCGCGGTACATGTTGCCGAGCCCCGTGCCACCGAGCCCGATCGTCGTCACCTTCAGGCCGCCCTTGCTAACAGCCCTGAATTCGATTTCAGCCATTTTCTCTTCCTGTAATCCCTGATCGTCCATTTGTGCCGCCCAGAAGGCCGCCTTCGCGCCATTAGGCCGCAGAGGGCCGTCCTGAACTCGGCGGCGAAAAAGCATTGACACAAAAGTTGTCATATAACAATGTAACCGGATGACAATTGTAGCGATGCCTACAAAGCGACAACGGAGGAACGCATGGACGACGAGACGAAAAATCTGATGGAGATGGTGAATGCCGGCATCAGCCGGCGCAGCGCTTTCGCGCTGGCCGGAAAACTCGGCCTTGGCGCAGCCGGCCTCGCCAGCGGACTGGGTGCTGGTCTTGTCGGCGGCATCAGCGCGGCACGAGCAGCGGATTCATCGCCCGGCCTGCCGAAGAAGCCCTACAAATTCCACTTCGTCTGCCACGTGACGCTCGACCAGTTCTTCACGCCAACGGTCTACGGCATCCAGGATGCCTGCGCGGCTTTCGGCTGCAGCTATCAGTGGACAGGTTCGCAGAAGAACGTCGTCTCCGAAATGGTCAGCGCCATGCAGACGGCGATCGCGCAGAAGTCGGACGGCATCGCCGTGTGCCTGGTCGACCCGACGGCTTTCGACGCCGCCACCGACATGGC
>NZ_RZPF01000049.1:0-15116 GCF_004022735.1 Mesorhizobium sp. M7A.F.Ca.AU.001.01.1.1 | reverse complement strand
GGCGGATCTCGCCGCCAAGCGCCCTGATGCGCCGCCCCATGGCTTGGCAGACATCGGCATAGCTGACGATGCCGGTCGAGGCCACGAAAAGCGCGCCGAGACCGCGGATGTTCGGTTCCCGCTCCTTCAATTCACCCTCGCTGACGCGCCGGACTTCGATCGTGTTCTGCTTCGAGCGTTCGTGGAGCGCCTCCATGCGCTGCACTTCGAGTGCGGAGGTGGCGACGAGCAGTTTGCCGCAGACATCGAAGCGGATGCCGTTCTCCTGGCAGAAGGCCTTGGTGGCATCCGCGCCCTTGCGGCAGAGCTCGGCCTTCAGGCTGCCTGGCGGATAGTAGATGCCGGCATGGATGACACCACTGTTGTGGCCGGTCTGGTGCTTGCCGAGAGCCTCCTCTTTTTCCAACAGGATCAGGCTGCAGCCGGGATATGTTTCCAGCAGCCGCATGGCCGTCGCCAGGCCGACGATGCCGCCGCCGATGACGCAGTAGTCGAAAATCATTGTTGTAGCCCTTGCCTGCCCGATTATGCGTGCGCCGTCTGACGATCGCCATAGTCGAAATAGGCCTTTTCCAGCGCATGCCCGTCGGCAAGCTCGCTTGCCGAACCCTCCAGCGCGTTATGGCCGTTGCGCGGCACGTAGACGCGGGAAGCGAGGTCGAGAATGCGAGCGGTGGACCGTTCGACGACGAGCAGGGTCAGCCCGCTGGCGTTAAGCTGGCGGAGGCTTTCGTAGACCTGGTCGATCACCAGCGGCGCAAGGCCAAGCGACGGTTCATCGATCATCATCAGCGACGGGCGCTGCAGGATGGCGCGGGCGATGGCAAGCTGCTGCTGCTCGCCGCCGGAAAGGTGGCCGGCAACGCCGCGGTAGCGGGTCCTGAGGATCGGAAGATTTCCAGAACCCGTTCCCAGATCGGCGGCCGCTTCGGCCTTGTCCTTGCGGATCATGCCGCCGAGCAGCAGGTTTTCCCGCACCGTCAGTGTCCGGAAGATACTGCGGCCTTCCGACACCAGTGCCAGGCCCTTCCGGCATAGCTTTTCCGGCGCCTGGCCGGCGATCGACTCGCTGTTGAAGGCAAGCGTGCCCCCGGTCGGCGCCATGGCCCGGAAATTGATTTCAGAAGCGTGGATTTGCCGGCGCCGCGATCTGGCCTCGTCGTTCCCGGCAAGCAGCAGCTGACGATCAATCTCCTCGCGTGGTATCGACATCTCACGGCGGCCAGATATCGCTGCCCTGATATCAAGTGTGTAGACCGGACGCCGCTGCGGAATGCCAAAGGATAGTGCTCTTTGACAATCTTCCCCTTCACTGAAGCCACCCCGATCCAGTTCCAGCAGCCCCTGCCGAGGACCTCGGACGTCGTGATCATCGGCGGCGGGGTCATTGGCGTGACCACGGCACTGTTCCTGGCGCGGCGGAACGTCTCGGTGACGCTGCTGGAAAAGGGACGCATCGCCGCCGAGCAATCCTCGCGCAACTGGGGCTGGATCCGGCAGCAGGGCCGCGATGCCGACGAACTGCCGATCGTCATCGAAGCGCAGCGCCTCTGGCGGCAACTGGCACAGGAATGTGGCGAGGACATAGGACTGAAGCAGACGGGCGTTACCTATCTTGCGCGAACAGACAAGGAGATGGCCGGCTTCGCGAAATTCCTGAAGATCGCCCAGGCTCATGGCGTCGACACGCGTCTCCTCGACCAGGGTGAGCTGGCAAGCCTGATCCCGGCCATGTCGCGACTGTTCAAAGGCGCAATGATCACTCCATCGGACATGCGGGCAGAACCTTGGGTCGCCGTGCCCGCGCTTGCTCGCCTGGCGGCCCGCGAAGGCGCGACGATCATCGAGAATTGCGCGGCACGTATGCTCGACATCTCCGCGGGACGCATCAGTGGCGTCTGGACCGAGAAAGGGCTCATCGCGGCCTCGAGCGTCCTCGTCGCCAGCGGCGCGTGGACGTCGCTGTTCCTGCGCGCCCACGGCATCTCGATTCCGCAGCTCAGCGTCAGGGCGACTGTCGCTGCGACAGCGCCGATGGCGGAAATCCACGCCGGTGCCGCCGCGGACGAACGCATCGCTTTCCGGCGCAGGCAGGATGGCGGGTACACGCTCGCATCGGGAGGCAGCAGCCAACTCTACATAGGGCCGGACGCATTTCGCCATGCAGGCAAATATGTCAGCGCCCTGATGGCCAATCCGTTCGGCACACGCTACCTGCCGGCCGCGCCGCGAGGCTACCCGGACGGCTGGTCGACCCCGCGCAGCTGGAACGCGGATGAAGAAAGCCCTTTCGAACGGATGCGCGTCCTCAATCCGGCTCCCGAGACGTCGGCGCTCCGCGCCATCGACGGCGGGTTCAGGGAGCTTTTCCCTCAGTTCACGACCGTACCGCTCAAGGCGAGCTGGGCGGGCATGATCGATGCGATGCCTGATGTCGTGCCCATCGTCGATCGCGCCGCTGCGTTCCCAGGCCTCGTTGTCGCGACCGGGATGAGCGGCCACGGCTTCGGCATAGGACCCGGAATGGGCCGCATCCTGTCCGATTTGATCCAGGGCAACGAGACCGGGCACAATCTCCACAGGTTCCGTCAATCCCGTTTCAGCGACGGCAGCCCGATCCGATTGGGACCATCGCTGTAAGTATTTCTGCCGCCCGCCAGCCCATCCGCTCTGGCCTTGAAGAACCGGACGAGGGCTCAGGTGCCGCATGCCCGGGCGTAGATCTCGATGCTTCGCTGGACGTGATCGATCGCGATCTCCTCGACGTCGCAGCCGCGGGCGGCCCAAGCGAGCGCCGAAGGCAGGTGCTGGAGAAACAGCGTCACCGGCACCTTGCGGCCCTTCAACGCGTCGAAGAGCCGGTCGCAGGCGGCACGGGCTTGCGGGGTCGCCCAATAATATCGGATGCGATCGGAATAGGAGTAGTGGCGCAGCGTCCGCTTGTCGGCATCGCTGCCATGATAGTGGCTTGCCCAGTTCTTGGGCGCGGCTTGCATCAGCTCTTCCATGGCCTGATAAAGCGGCCGCTGGCCATAGAAAGGCACCAGATCGGAAGCGATCAGGTCGAGCGCGTACAGCGCCTCGCGCAGTTTGAAGGTCAGCTCGGGGCCGACCTTGAGGATGGCGAAGCCATCTTCGACGAGTTCACGCAGCGGCCTCTCGCCCTGATAGTCCGTCGAATGCGCTTCGAAAATGAGCGACGGCAATGTGTTCAGAGTTGCCGCCAGATCGCTGGCCTTGGTCCGATCGTAAAAAATCACATTCTGGTTGCCGAACTCCACGCCCGGCTGCACGACAAGCCCGATGACGCGGGAAAACGCGCTTTCAAGCCCGGCGGCCTGGAATGCTTTGGCGTGAATGGCATGTGTCTGGCGAGCCGCCTCCGGACTGGTCGGGGTGATCGCATCCAAAGCGTGATCGGCGCCACCGGGAGGCGGCACCTCCGTCCCGATGATGTAGACCGGGCTTGCCCCGCCGCTCTGCGCGGCCGCCTGTTCCGCGACGCCCGCCATTCTGGCTGCGCGCTCGGCCACCGTATGGTCGTCTAGCGTCGCCGGTTCACCCGCGCAGCCCATCGATGCATCGAGATGGATCTTGCGGAAGCCGGCGCGGACATAAGCATCGACCATTGTCCCGGCCTGCGCCATCGCCTCCTCGGCGGGCCGGTCTTTCCAGGGATTGGGACCGAGATGATCCCCGCCAAGCACGATCAGCTCTGTCGGGCACTGCTCGACTGCCGCGAGCGCTTTCACCATCGCCGCGAAATCGGACGGCGTCATGCCCGTATAACCGCCCAGATGATTGACCTGGTTGCACGTCGCTTCGATCAGGACGGTGGTGCCGGTTTCCCGGCCGTGGCGCAGTGCAGCTTTGAGCACCAGGGGGTGCGCCGAGCACACCGAGGTTACCCCGATTTTCTTTCCTTCCCTGTGCAGGCCCGGCACATCTTCGATCGCCACACGCATCAGCTTCTTCTCGCCGTTCTTGCCATGAAATCTTCCAGTTCGGCCCGCGTGCCGGCTCCCTCCATGGGGCCGAGGCGTGTGACGTTGCGCGCCCCTGCCGCATTGGCGAATTCGAGCGAAGTCCGCAGCGGCATCCCCAACCGCCGGCATGCGACATAGGCTCCGCCGAAACAGTCGCCGGCGCCGGTGGGGTCCGTTTCCTCGACGATGAGGCCGGGACAATCGGCACTGGCGCCCGTGCTTTGACGGGCTGACGCGCCATGTTCGCCACGCTTCACGGCGATCTCCTTGACCCCTCGTTTGAACAGCGCCTCGATTGCGCGTTCCTCGCCATCCATGCCGGCGGCCAGGAACAATTCATTGCCCGACGGCAGCAGCAGGTCCGCTTTGTCCACCAGGCTCGCGAATTTCTCCTCGGTCTGGCCGTGCGCCAGCAATTCTTTGCGCAGGTTCGGATCGAGCGACATGGTGCCGCCGCGTGCCTTGATCAGCGGGATCGCGCGTTCGGTGATCGCCCAGGCCGCGGGGCTTGCGAACACCGTTCCCATGACGTGGATATGCCCGCAACGCGCGATCAGCGCCTCGACCTGCGGGGTCCATTCCAGTCGAGCGGCGGCGGATTTGGCGATGTTGTAGACGAAATCGCGGCTTCCGTCCGTGCGGTAGCGGACAAAGGCGCTGCCCGTCGGATAATCCGCGGAAACAGCGATGGCGGAAGTGTCTACGCCGTCTCGCTTCAGGCGCTCCATGTTGACCGCGCCGAAATCGTCGTCGCCCACCACGCCCACCATTGCCGCCGCTCCGCCCATACGCGCGCATTGATCGATGAAGATGGCGGGCGCGCCACTCGGAAAGGGGCCAATGAGGTCGATCGGTTCCCGGAAACCGGTGCCTGTCTGCCTCGCGACGATCTCTACCAGGATTTCTCCAATCGTCACGGTTGGCCCGAGCGAGTCCGGTGCAAGCGTTTGGGGGAGGTCGTTCATCAAGCGTCCAATCCTAGGTGTGGTGTCGTTTGCGGTTTCACGACGCCGAGGCGTCTGGACCGGAAACCGCGTCCTTGTTGAGCATCTGGTTGTCGAGCGACATGAAGCGCTGATGCATCATGCAAGCGGCTCCGAAGGCAGCTCCATAGATGGCGCTCTCGTTGAAAACGATCTCGGGGATAGGAAAGGTCGCGGCCTGGAGCTCGCGGATATGCGCGTCGACCCGTGCGGCGACCAATGGATACAATTCCGCGACGGACCCGCCCAGCACGATGCGGTTCGGGTCGATCAGCCGCGAGATCTGCACGACTGCAAATGCGAACAAGACAGCCCATTCTTCGGCGAGCTGCACCGCTTGAGGAACACGATCGCGGACGTCACGCAGGAACAAGTCCAAGTCGGCGTCCGGCCTGTACTGGCGATAGGATGACAGGATGCGGTCGCGCCCGAAGGCCTGCTCCAGATTCCGGTATGTCGGGTTCCGTGTCTTGAGGTGGCCGACTTCTCCGGCCAGGCCATTGCCGCCGCGGAACAACTTGCCGTCGATGACAATTCCGCCACCGACACCGTTCTCGATGACCATGAAGAAGGTGACGCCGCTCGCCGCTTCCGGCTGGCTGTATGTGATGCCGATGCCGAATGCGTTGCCGTCATTTTCCGCGGATACCGGGATCTCGGCCGGAAGAAGGCTGCGGGCAAGGCCTGTGAGATCGACATTGCGCCACCCCAGGATCGGTGCGACGTGGATGAAACCGTCCTGGTTCATTTGTCCGGGCACCGCGATGCCGATGCCCTGACATCGCGCCAGGCTATCCTTCCGCATCTCGAGAAACACCTGTTCGATCGCCATGTGGACCGCGGCCTCCGGATCGCTGTCGTGTCCTTCGAAGCGCGTCATGGCGCTGCGAACGATCTTGCCCGCGAGATCGATCTCGACGCATGTCATATGTTCGACACCGATCTCTATGCCGGCGAAGAAAACGGCTTCAGGCACGATTTCCACGAGGATACCCGGTCTTCCGGCCCTGGGCTGGCCCGCCGGATTCGCGACATCGTTCTCCGCTACTTCGCGAACGAGTCCGGCCTCGACCAACTCCAGGACGATATTGCCGGCGGACGAGCGGTTGACCCCCATATGCCTGGCGAGATCGGCCCGGCTCAAAGGGCCGAAGCGGTGGAGCGCGTTCAGCGTCGCTACCGAATTGCTCTGGCGGATCCTGCGAGGCGAGCTGCTGGCGAAGGTTACATGGTTCATGGCGGACTCCGCATGTTCGTTCCCAGCCTATACTTCACCCGAGCTTGTTTTTCCTCCGGCAACGCAAAGTCCTCAAAGAATGAACCGCCTGATGTCGGAAGCAAGCAATTCCCGCTGCGCCGGACGCGAAGGAGAATGCCGCGAGCGAGCGGCATCCTCCTGTTGGAGCGTCAATTGCCGACAAGCACCTTGTCGACATTCTCGGAGGTCACCGCCAGCCACGGCACGTAGTAATGCTGGTCCTTGCCGTCGTTCCAGGCGAGCTTGCCGCCGTTTACGTCCCAGACAGCCGCGCGCGGCTTGTAGCTGTCGCCGACGATCTTGTGCAGCGCGAGGTCGATCGCCCCTTGCGCCTGTCCGTTGGCATCCTGGAGGATGGACATCGACTGTTCGCCACGCTTGACGGCTTCAAGCGCGTCCTTGATGCCGTCCACGCCGGCGACCGGAACCGTCTTGGGATCCAGGCCGTGGTTGCGGATGCCCTCGATGGCGCCGACGGCCATCTCGTCGTTTTCGGCCAGGACGCCCTGGATCGCATCGCCATGCGAGGTCAGGAAATTCTCCATCAGCGTGATGGCCTCGGCGCGTGACCAGTTGGCGGTGTTCTGCTCCAGGATGGTCACTCCGGGATTTTCCTTCAGCACCTTCTGGATCCCTTCAAGCCGCTGTACCTGGGCCGACTGGCCCAGCATCCCTTCCAGGATCACGACCTTGGCCTGCGGGCCGGCCTTGTCGATCACCGCCTTGGCCAGCATTTCGCCGGCCTCGACATCGTTGGAATTGATGTAGGCGTCGTAGAGCGCGGTGTTGGAAACCATCGTGTTGGAGCCGAACACCGGGATGCCGGCTGCCTTCGCGCGCTCGATCGGTTCATTGCCGGCGTCGATGTCGACCGGGATGAAGATGATCGCGTCGTATTTTTCGGTGATGGCTGTGTCGAACAGGTTCGACTGCGTCAGCACGTCCTGGCGACCGTCGAGAACTGTCAGCGCGGCGGTACCGTCCGCAAGCGCGGGGTGCGCCTTGGCGGCATCGGCCCACAGAACATTGTACTCGGTGTTGAGGCTCTGGACGATCGCCGCGATCTTCAACGTCTTGGCGTCGGCCGAACTCCCCCCGAACACCATGCCTGCAAGGGCAAGGCCGGCCGCTGCTCCCATCAGGAAGCGTCTTGTCGTTTTCATGTGCATTTCCTCCATGTTGCGTGCGGCCGCGCCGCTTGCGCCTGTTACTCTCTCCCGGCTCGGGAGCGGTCGATCAGCACCGCGAGGACGATGATCGAACCCTTGATGATCTGCTGGTAGTATGAGGACACCCCCATCAGATCGAGACCGTTGCTGATCATGCCGATGATCAGCACGCCCACCAGCGTATAGCCGATGCGGCCGATACCTCCGGTGAGGCTTGTTCCGCCGATGACCACCGCCGCGATGGCATCGAGTTCGTAGCCGATGCCCGCCTGTGGCAGGGCGGACGTGGTGCGGGCCGTCAGCATGACACCCGCGAGACCGGCCAGCGCGCCCATGATGACGTAAACCGAAAAGATGATGCCGGTGGTGTTGATGCCGCTCGTCTTCGCGCTGCGCGGGTTTCCGCCCACCGCATAGACCCGTCTTCCGTAAATGGAGTAGCGCAGGACGATTGCCGCGACAGCGAAGACGACGGCGAAAATGATCACCGGTACCGGTATGCCGAGCACGAGACCCTGGCCGAGCCAGCGGAATTCGAGGCTGAGATTGGGAATCGGGCGGCCGCCGCTGTAAAGCAGCGTCGCGCCGCGCGCCACGCTCAGCATTCCGAGCGTGGCGACGAAGGCCGGCACCTTGAAGTAGGCGATCAGCCCGCCATTGACGGCGCCGCAAAGCGCGCCCACGGCGACGCCGGCCGCGACTGCTAGGAGCGGATTGAACGCATCCGCGCCGGTGACCAGGCTGGCCGCCACGGCGCCGGCCAGCGCCAGGAGCGAACCGATGGAGAGATCGATGCCGGCCGTCAGGATCACGAAGGTCATGCCGACAGCCAGCACACCGTTCATGGAGACCTGCCGCAGAACGTTCAGCAGATTGTTGGTGGACAGGAAGTTCGGCGACGCCAGCGACAACACGACGAACAGGAGGATAAACGAGATGACGATGCCATAACGGGCGATGAACTTTCCCAGGCTCATGCCGCTCATGCTTTGACTGGCGGATACCATTGGATTCTTCTCCACGAAATGGATCGTCTGGCTAGGAAGCCAGATGAACGAGGGTTTCCTGGGTGGCCTCGGGTCCGGCGACCTCGCCTGCGATGCGGCCCCGGCGAAAAACGACGATGCGATCCGCATTGGCGAGGATTTCGGGCACCTCGGACGAGATCATCAGCACGGCGTTTCCCGCCTTCACGAAATTGCCGAGGAAGGCATAGATCTCGCGCTTGGCGCCTTCGTCGACGCCGCGTGTCGGCTCGTCGCAGATCAGGATCCTGGGGTTGGTGTCGACACAGCGCGCAAGGACAACCTTCTGCTGGTTGCCGCCGCTCAGGGATTGGACGGGCAGGTCCGGCGACGCCGTCTTGATGGAGAAGCGCTTGATGTGCTCGACCACGCTCCTGCCTTCCGCCGATCCGTTCATGAAGCCCTTGCGCGCATAATGCGGCAGGTTGGCCACGGTGATGTTGTGGGCGACCGACGCGGTCAGTGACAGGCCCGTCTGCTTGCGGTCCTCCGTGACCAGCGAAATGCCGGCGCCGATGGAATCGGCGGGCGTCTTGAGATCGATGGGCTTGCCCTCGATCAGCACCTGGCCGGAATCCCGCGGCTCGTTTCCGTAGAGCGCATTCACGAACTCGCTGCGACCGGAGCCGAGAAGCCCGTATATGCCGACGATCTCTCCCGCATGAACGGTCATGTCGATGTCGGCGAACTTTCCCTTCGATGCAAAGCCGCGGGCTTCGAGCAAGGGTTTCTGCGGGCCGGTATCCTTCGGTTCGCGATGATGGTCCAACAGGTCGCGGCCGACGATCGACCGGATCAGGCCCTTGCGGTCGATTTCGGAAATCGATCCGCCGCCTACGAAACGGCCGTCGCGGAAGACCGTATAATCGTCGGCGATCTCGAAGATCTCGGTCAGGCGGTGCGAGACATAAATGATGCCTACGCCCTCCGCGGTCAGAGTGCGGATCGCGTCGAACAGCATCTGCGCCTCGCGCTCGCCAATGGCCGAGGTGGGTTCGTCCATGATCAGGATGTCGCTGCGGCGGCTGATTGCCTTGGTGATCTCGACGAGTTGGGCCTGCGCGATCGAAAGATCGCGCAACCGCGCACCAGCGGGGATGTTGAATTTCAACCGCGCCAGGATCGCCTCCGCGTCGCTTAGCATGCACTTGTCGTCGACGAAGAAGCGGCCGCGCCGCTGTTCGCGGCCGAGATAGAGGTTCTCGGCGACGGTCATGTCCAGGAACGGGCTGAGCTCCTGGGTGATGATGGCGATACCGGCATCGAGCGCCTCGGCGGGGGAGGAGAAATTCACCTCCCGGCCTTTCACCGTGACGGATCCGGCGTCGCGCCGCAGCATCCCCATCAACACGCCGAGGAAGGTGGACTTGCCGGCACCGTTGCCACCGCACAAGGCATTGACCGTCCCGGCGCGCAACCGAATCCGCCCGTCGACCAGGGCGGGAACGCCTGCAAAGCTCTTCGCGACATTTTCGGCGCTGAGGAGAAGCGGCGCGGTGGCGCCGTTCTCGTTGGTGATAGCTTCGTTCTGCGTCATCTTCCCGTCCTCCTCGGGATGAGATGGCGCGGGCGCTTGTCGGCCCGCAGCCCTTTCGTCTTCAGGCAGCCTTGTTGATCTCGGCCCGGCGCACGGCTTCTTCCCAACGGCTTTCGATGAAAGCCTTGGCATGCGCGGCGAGCGGATTGTTGTCGGTCCAGGTGTCGCGCCAGATGCCGCACACACGCGACAGGGCTTCATCGACGATGGCGCTGGAGAAGCTCTCGAAGGTGACGTCGCGATTGTGGAAGCCAATGTCCACCAGCGCGGAAAAGATGCTCGCGAAATCGATCGTACCGGTGCCGAGATAGCCGCGGTAGTTCTCGTTGAAGTGGAAATAACCGAGCTTGTCCCCAGCCAGACGGATCGCCTCGGCCTGGCTCGCCTCCTCGATGTTCATGTGGAACGTGTCGAGATGCAGGAAGACGTCGTCGCGGCCGGTGTCCTTGATGAACTTCAGGCCTTGCGCGGTCGTGTTCAAGAGGTTGGACTCGAAGCGGTTCACCACTTCCAGAACGATCTGCACGCCGCTATCCCTGGCCACCTCGGCTGTCGCGGCGATGGCGTCGGCGCTGTTCATCCAGCCGGTTCGCGTGGGCAGCCCGTCATACTTGCCGTGCATCGAATAGAGAATGCCGCCCAATCGGATGCCGCCGATGTCGCGGACCGCCTTGACCGCGTCGGACAAGAGCGCCTTTCCCTTGGTGACCACGGCCTTGTCCTCGCTCGAGACGTCCGCATCCGCCGACAGGCCCATCGTGACCACGATCTCGATGTCCAGTTCCTTGGCTTGCTTCGCCAGGCGGTCGAGGTCGAATTTCTCGGGCCGCAGATAAGCGAACTCGATCAGCCGGTAACCATGATCCGCCGACTTGGCGAGTGCCATTTCCAGGCCCTCCTGGGTCAGGCCGTTTGTCCAGACAAATGAATGGATACCAAGACGCCGCATTCAGATCCTCCGATAATCAGGTTTGCATGTTAAAGATACAAACTTGATCCTGAATGCCTAAAATTCAGCTTCGGCGCAAGAGGAATTCTGGCATTGGTCGGCGCGAGCCAATCATGCCGGATTAAAAAAATGCTGGAAAACAAATGGTTGAGAGGCATCATGGAGATGCGAGAAAATCTTCTCTGACCTATGCGAGAAACGGGATATGCAGCTTTTGACAACAAATATCCCGTCACTTGCGCAGACCGAGCGGCATGGACCGCTCGCTCGGCGAGACGCAAGGCGAATGCGGAACGAGCGGAACCCGGTCCAACGTTCGTTGGTTCCTGCCAAGGCATTCGCTTGGGACCAGCCGGCGGACGCCCGATCCTCCGGCTTGCCCAAGCGCGCACCCGGACGCGGCGACGCGCAAACCCTCAGCCGGGAAACAGGTCCAGGATCGACGACAGACGGTTGGCACTGAGATCGATGTCGCTGAGCGGGCCGCCGCTGGGGAGATAGCCAACCACGAACAGACCGGCGGCCCGTGCGGCCTTGGTGCCGGTGCGGCTGTCTTCCACAGCGACGACGGATCCCGGAGCTATGGCGAGCTGCCGGCAGGCCTCGCGATAGGGCGTTGGGTCGGGTTTGCCGACCGTAACGTCGTCGAGGCTGATTGTGAGGCTCATATGGTCGAGCACGCCGAGCGCATCCAGATTGGCATTGACGACTTGCCGGCCGGAATTTGACACGCAGACCTGCGGGACGCCGCGGTCAGCCAGGGTCCGGATCGTCTCGACCGCCTCGGGGATCGGGATGGCGTCCGCCCGGTTGGCGACGTAGTGGGCATTGATGGCGGCGAGCCACTCCGCCTGGTCAAGCCCGACTGGGAGGCGCGGACGCAGCATTGTCCAGACGTCGCCCATATGGATGCCGCGAAAGGCTTGGTCGGGCAGGTCGTCAAGATCGACGTTCCAGTTGCGGCAGCCGGCGAGGAGAGATTGATGATGCAACGGCTCGCTGTCGATCAGCGTTCCGTCGATGTCCCAGGCGACGGCGCGATACATCACGATGGCGATCCCGCTTTGGTCGCGCCAGGAGCCGATAGGCGTGTATAGAGATCGCGATAGCGGCGGTAACCGTCGCGGTAGATGTCGGCCTTTCGCGGGTCGGGATCGAGCCGGTCGGCGAAGCTGACGAAACCGGAAACGCCCGACCAGTCGTCGGTCAGGCCGGTGCCTATCGCCGCCGTCCAGGCAGCGCCGATGCAGGAGCCGGGGTGCCCGGTCAGGCGTTGGACCGGCTTTTGCAAGACATCCGCGACAATCTGCATCCAGACCTTGCTGCTTGAGCCGCCGTCGGAGGCGAGATAGCGCTCGGTCCGATGGCCCATGTCGTTGAGCACCTCGACATGATGCGCGATGGCAAAGGCATAGGCCTCGAGCAAAGCGCGCCAGACATGGCCGATATCGTGCGAAAGCGTCAGGCCGTCGATCACGCCGCGGGCCGCTGGATCATGGATCGGCGTCTTCTCGCCAAGGAAATAGGGCAGGATGATGAGGCCGTCGGCACCGGCGGGACGCTCTGCCGCCAGCGCATCGAGCCGCTGGTGTACGGAAATACCCTCGGCCTGTGCCGCGGCCATCTCGCCGCCGGCGAAATTGCGTACGAACCAGTTGAGGGCGGAGCCGCCTGTCGACATGCAGCCATTGGGCATGAACAGGCCCGGGACCAGGTGATAATCGAGATACATGCGCGGATCGGGCTTGATCTGATCGGTAGCGATCAGGATATCGACCGAGCCGCCGAATTTCAGGAGGACATCGCCCGGCTTGGCGACGCCGGCGCCAAGCGCGGAGGCGATCATGTCGGCTGCACCGCCGACGACCGGTGTTCCCGCCATCAGGCCTGTCTCATCGGCGGCCTTCGCCGAGACGGAGCCGAGGATCTCATGCGAGGCGATCTTTCGTGGCACGGCCGAGCGCGGTATGTGCGCGAGCGCCACCAGATCGTCGTCGATCCGGTGCGTCGAAACGTCGACGAAGCCGGCCTCCAGCGCCCAGTTCTGCTCGACCGCACGTTCGCCGGTGAGGCGCCAGTTGATATAATCGTAGGAGCCGAAAACGGTGGCGATGCGGCTGAACACCTCCGGCTCGTGACGCTCAATCCAGCGCAGCTTTGCGGTGACGAGCTGTTGGTTGATGCCGTTGCCGGCCTTGGCGATGAAAGCCGTCTCATCGCATTCGGTCCGCAGTTCGGCCACTTCGGCGCCACAGCGGCCGTCGCTCTGCTGGATGCTCGGCCGCAGCACTTCGCCCTTCTCGTTCAGAAGAACGACCGCCGGCAGCATGCCGGTGGTGCCGACCGCCACGATTTCCTCGGCCTTGATGCCGCTGGTCCTGAGCAACTCCTGCACGATGTCGCGGACATTGGTCCACCATTGCGCGGGATCTTCCTCGGCCCAGCCCGCATGCTCGGAATGCAGCGTGACGGGGCGCGAGGCGAGGCCCAGCACCTGATCGGGAAGCCGGATCAGGATGCCGATCGTCGAGGTGGTGCCGATATCGAGACCGAGAACGAACGCCATGTCGAATCCATTGAAATGCTGGGAAGGGCAGGCGGGCGAAACCTGTCTGCCTCGTTGTGTCGCACTGCTCGATACCAGTCGATCATTCCGGACGCCGGCCTGCAACGATCGATATGATCACCGCGAGCCGGCGCGATGGCCGGCATCGCCGTGGAAGCCGTCCTCAGCGCAAAGTGGCGACAACATCCATGAAGCGCTTGACCCGATCGCCGTCGACGGCGTTCCAGGTATTGCCACCGATCTTGAAATGGGTCCCGATCACGACGCCGCTCGCCAGCGAAAGGACGTCGCGGACATTGTCGATGTTCACGCCGGTGTTGGCGAAGACCGGCACGTCCTTGATCGTCTCGCAGACGCTGCGCAGGTGGGACTGGTCGGCCGGCTGGCCGGTGATCGGACCGGAGACGAGGATCGCGTCTGCCATCGACGAGAACACCGCGCTCTTGGCACGCAATTCAATCGGGCGCTGGTCGAGCGAGTGTGCGAACTCGGCATTGATGTTGAAGAGAAGCTTCATGTCGTCGCGACCAAGGTTGTGCCGCAGGCGCGAGGCGGCGGCGCAATCGGGCTCCCACAAGCCCATATCGGAAGCGAACAGGCCGGTGAAGATCTCGCGCACGAAACGGGCTCCGGTGGCAGCTCCGATCGCGACGCTGGCAGTCGGATCCCAGAGATAGTTGACGCCAAACGGCACTCTCAGCTCGGGCTTCACCGCCTGGACGATGGCAGTCATGGCGGCAATGCCCTCGGGCGGCGCCTTGAAGACATAGGGGCGGTCGTTCTCGTTGCCGAACATGATGGCATCGACGCCGCCGTTCTGCAGCTTGCGGATGTCGGAGAGTACGCCATCGATCAGCTTGTCGAGGCCGCCATCGGCATCATAGAGGGGCGTTCCCGGCAGGGCACCGATATGTGCCATCGAGATGACAGCCTTCTTCTTGTCGCCGAAAAATTCAAATACCATCGAGTCTTCTCCTTGGGGATAAAGTGAAAATGGCGCGCCTCAGTCGCGCGTCAGTGGCGGCGCGATGCGCAGGTCGACCTTGGCCGCGGCGAGCGCCGCGACGATCTTGGCCGGCGGCTCGGCATCGGTGATGAGGATGTCGAAGTCCGACAGTGGCGCTATCCGCACCAGCGACATGCGCAGGAATTTGGCGGAATCGCACAGGACGATCTTGGTGCCTGACCGCCTCAGATAGGCGCGCTTCATATCGGTATCATCGAAGGAATAATCGAAGAGGCCGTCCGCTGTGATACCGGAGACGCCGATCACGGCGACATCGAACCACAGCGCCTCGAACTGGGCGATGGCCGCAGGCCCGCCGGTCGACATCTCGTCGGCCCGTACGCGGCCGCCGGCAACATAGACTTCGGGCACACCGCCATTCAGCGCCGCCGCGATCCTGAGGCTGTTGGTGAACACCTTGGCGTGCGGAAGGTCCCTGAGGTGCTCGGCCATCAGATAGGTGGTGGTGCCGACATCCAAAGCGATCGTGCGGTATCCCGAAACCAGCGCGGCCGCGGCCGCGGCAATCGCGGCCTTCGGGTCGCGGCGCTGGCGCAAGCGCGAATCGAAACTCGGCTCTTCGCTGTCCATGGCGACCAGCGGCGGGTTGTCGGCCTCGATCGCCCCGCCATGGATT
>NZ_RZPF01000500.1:0-5071 GCF_004022735.1 Mesorhizobium sp. M7A.F.Ca.AU.001.01.1.1 | reverse complement strand
ACAGATAGCTGGGAAATGCTTTTCTTACGACGCTCTTTTTGCTCAACCGCACATCATGGACTTTTTCGCGAACTGCTTCACGCTCCCATTCACCGCGTTCAATCAATGCAAATACTTTCGCGCGGTTGGCTTCACCGCCAGGGCCAGGGTGCACGAGTATCTCAAATGCGCTTATCCAAAGCGACAGGGATCGGCCCCAGTCATATATCGTGGCGCCCGCGCTTTGCGGCATTTGCATTGCGGCATTAGCAGCGTTCAGAGAGCGAAATAGCGCAAGTTGTTCCCAGTGTGGCGTTCCGCCGGAAAATCTCTTCCTCCACCAGTCTAGCAAAACTTTTAGTAACGCTTCATCAATGTCCCAATCGCGAATCTGGACGACCGAAAGTCCTGGCGAGGAAAGCCCCCTAAATCCTTTGATCTGATGAAGTGCGCTTACGGCCGGAGTGTTCGCGATGAGGTGCTCGCCATTCCGATCGACCATCCAAGGATAAAGATCGAAAGAGTCAGAGTACATCGGTCGGGAATAATTGCGATGAGTTATGGCCGCAGCGCGTGCAAATGGGATGATGGACGCGGCAACGGCATCTCGAAAACCCGAGACAGCTTCGCTGTTGAGAAACTCGGCGGGCGTATCAGATCTCGCAACGAGCGCTGCGGGCGTAATCCTCACTCCGTGGCTGTTTGTAAACCTTCGGAAGAATGCTTTTAGATTTGGCTGCAGGGCAAAATTATCGGACAGGCGCGCGTCATCGCTGCCGATCATGGAGAATTGTTCTCCCTCAATCGGGTCTGTGACGACGATGTTCGGAAGCGCAGCGAGAATATTCCAACTCATCAAAGAAGCTCATTTCCCGGCATGATTATTTAGCGGTCGGCGCGACGCACATAAGCCTCGGCCGATCTAGGATATCGGTAGTGCGACTCTTTTCATGATCGGCTGATTGGCATCCAACGAAGCCGCAGACAATTGGATTCCGAATGATCTAGCGTTGCGCCGCTGCTCCCCGTCGATTTCTCTCCAACTCAACTCGACCAAAATTGGCGATAACGCTCTCACCCTCTTTATAGACTTTCAGCGCGAGATCTGAAGCATTGCTCAGCGTGTTGAGCGGCACACGTTTGATCGCTCGGCTTTTACGATCAGTAGCCTTCAATAATTTCGCAACGCTATTGGTCGCTAGAACATGTTCTCCACCGCTGTCGATAACCATACTGTGGGCGGCGAGGTTCCGAGCCCGGTTTACTTTTTCAACGCCGTCTGCGTAACGCAGGACTGGCTTCTTCCATTCGTCGTTGGATATCTGCGTGACAAATGCCTTCAGGATTTCAACTTTTCGGGCCGGGTCCAGGGCAGCGACAACCGCGAGTGTCAGCGCCTTCCCGCCAAGAGATAGAGCTGCCACCAAGACGGCATTTAACTGATTGTCTAAGAGTGAAGCCATGAGTACGATTCGGCCCACGACTTCACAGATCTCTTTTTCAGCTTCAGTCTCAGATTTCTTGTCGATCATTTTTCGTCCTCAGATCTGGTGCCGTTGCCGCCGTTGTAATCTCAACGCGATCAGCGCCATAGGCTGCTTGATCTCTGCCTTGGTTCCAGTTGCTGTTCCGGTCGTCTCAAACCGATTGACGTAGTGAATGCGTTAGCCGCAGTCGGTCCTACTGCCGCCAAAATCACAGCTATCCATTTCCAGCGTCCACCTCTATAGGCCTGCCAAGGCGTAGCGAGCACCGCTCTCTCTCGATACCGCATTGCACAATTCCCTCGCTTAGTCACAATGCAGGCATGGTTCGAACCGCACTCGCCGTCCTGGTGATCGATGAAAACCGCATCCGCGCCGCGATCATCGAGGCGGGTTTGCGCGAGGCCGGCCATGAGCGGGTCACCGTCATCCATGATGTGACCGGCATTGCGCGGCGGATCGCCGAGATCGAGCCCGATGTCATCGTCATCGATCTCGAAAACCCGAATCGCGACATGCTGGAAAACATGTTCCAGCTGTCGCGTGCCGTAAAACGGCCGATCGCCATGTTCGTCGACCGCTCCGACCAGGCCTCGATCGAGGCGGCGGTCGATGCCGGCGTTTCGGCCTATGTCGTCGACGGTCTGCGGCAAGAGCGCGTCAAGCCGATCCTCGACATGGCGGTCAGCCGCTTCAACGCCTTTTCGCGCATGGCACGCGAACTGGAAGAGGTTCGCGGCGAGCTCGAGAGCCGCAAGGTGATCGACCGTGCCAAGGGCATCCTGATGAAATCGCGCGGCCTCTCCGAAGAGGCGGCCTACACGCTGCTGCGCAAGACGGCGATGAACCAGAACCGCAAGATCGGCGACATCGCCCAAAGCCTGGTGACTGCCGCGGGGCTGCTGGGACCGGCGGAGGACGAATGAGCATGACTGCCGAGCACCAGATCACCGCCGGCTTCATGCCGCTTTTCGACAGCGCCGTGCTGGTCGCGGCCGGCGAGCTTGGCTTCGCCGCGCAAGAAGGCATCGATCTGAAGCTGCACCGCGAGACATCCTGGGCCAACATCCGCGACCGCATCGCCATCGGCCACTTCCATCTCGCGCATATGCTGGGACCGATGCCGCTCGCCTGCAATCTCGGGCTGACGCCGCTGGCCTCGGAAACCATCGTGCCGTTCTCGCTCGGCCTCGGCGGCAATTGCGTCACCATCTCCAATGCCGTTTGGGCCGGTATGGCGGCACACGGCGCCGAGGC
Organism: Mesorhizobium sp. M7A.F.Ca.AU.001.01.1.1; assembly: GCF_004022735.1. Lineage (NCBI taxonomy): Bacteria > Pseudomonadati > Pseudomonadota > Alphaproteobacteria > Hyphomicrobiales > Phyllobacteriaceae > Mesorhizobium > Mesorhizobium sp. M7A.F.Ca.AU.001.01.1.1. The sequence goes on along the minus strand of NZ_RZPF01000500.1, from coordinate 2,351 downwards.
CGACCTAGACCCGGCGCGCGCCGGTGCCGCACTTGGCGCGCTCATTCGCGAGCGCGCTGCGGCCGGTGGCGATCCGCTGCGCTTTGCCGTGGTGCATCCGCATTCCGGGCACAATTACGAATTGCGCTACTGGCTCGCCGCCTGCGGCATCGATCCGAGCCAAGAGATTGAGATCGTCATCGTGCCGCCGCCCTTCATGGCCGATGCGCTGGCCGCCGGCCGCATCGACGGCTACTGCGTCGGCGAACCCTGGAACAGCGCTACGGTGGCCGCCGGCACCGGCCACATCGTCACCGTCAAGGCGCGGATATGGCGCAACAGCCCGGAGAAGGTGATCGGCGTGCGCAAGGCTTGGGCAGATGAAAACCCCGAGGCCTTGGCGGCGCTGCTGCGCGCGCTGCATCACTCGGCGCGCTGGTGCCAGGATCCGGCCAACCATGGCGAACTGGCCGGGGTGATGGCGCAGGCCGGCTTCCTCGGCCTGCCGCCGACCGTGCAGATGCCGATCCTGACCGGCCATCTCCAACTGGGCGGCGGTGCGGAGCGGACCATCGACGACTTCTTCCTCCCCTTCGACAAGGCGGCGAACTTTCCGTGGAAGAGCCATGCGCTGTGGTTCTACACGCAGATGGTGCGCTGGGGGCACGTGGCGCACACGCCTGAAAGCCTTGCCATCGCCCGCGATTGCTACCGTCCCGACCTCTACCGTTCGGCGCTGAAGCCGCTCGGCGTCGCGCTTCCCGGCGCCAATTCGAAAGTCGAGGGTGCGCTCCAAATTGCCACCGCGGTCGGCGCGACAGGCGCCGGCCTTGTGCTCGGTCCTGACGGTTTCTTCGACGGTCAGATCTTCGATCCTGACGAGATCGATGCGTACATTACCGGCCAGAAATCTGCCGAGATTCAGGCCTGATCATTTCCGCGCCATCCTTGTGCATTGCACAAAAATTGTGCGCGCGATTGCCCTAATGAACAATCTTTGGCCTTCCGGCCATAGGGTTCAGTGCGCCGGCGATCAGCGCAGGCTGCGGATTTCATTGGCCTTTTTCACCTCTCTCAAAACTGGCACGGTTCCTGCTTTGAAATAGACAGGCCCTTTGCGGGTCACGGAACAGGCGTCCAATGGCGGGCGCCACAGGCAAAGCTGCCGCTCAGGTTCATGCGCGCTCCCGGTCACCCGGACGCGAAGACCTGGCTGGCGGCTTTTTTGTTTTGATCAACACGCAATCGACGACGCGGATCTCAAGCCGCGCCCAACCGGAGACGACGATGACGAAACGGATCAGGACTGGAACGACCCTCAAGGACATGACGCGCCGCGATTTTCTGGTCAGCAGCGCGATGACGGCCGGCCTGTTCGTGGCGGCCCGCAAGCTCTTCCCTTCCGGCGCCTATGCCGCGACCGCCACTCCGGAGGTCACCGGCGCCAAGCTCGGCTTCATTGCCCTCACCGATGCGGCCCCGCTGATGATCGCCAAGGAGAAGGGGCTGTTCGCCAAGTTCGGCATGCCCGATGTCGAGGTGCTCAAGCAGGCCTCCTGGGGTGCGACACGCGACAATCTGATGCTCGGCGGCGCGGCCAACGGCATCGACGGCGCTCATATCCTGACACCGCTGCCTTACCTCATGCACACCGGCAAGGTGACGCAGAACAACCAGCCGATGCCGATGGCGATCGTGGCTCGGCTCAACTACGACTGCCAGGGCATTTCGGTCGCCCAGGAATATGCCGGCACCGGTGTCGGCCTCGACGCCTCGAAGCTGAAAGACGCCTTCGCTGCCAAGAAGGCGACCGGCAAGGAAATCAAGGCCGCCATGACCTTCCCGGGCGGTACGCATGATCTGTGGCTGCGCTATTGGCTGGCCGCCGGCGGCATCGATCCCGACAAGGACGTCTCGACCATCGTCGTGCCGCCGCCGCAGATGGTGGCCAACATGAAGGTCGGCAATATGGACGTGTTCTGCGTCGGCGAGCCGTGGAACGAGCAACTCGTCCACCAGGGCGTGGGCTTCACCGCCGCCACGACAGGCGAATTGTGGAAGGGCCATCCCGAAAAGGCGCTCGGCCTGCGCGCCGAATTCATCGAGAAATATCCGAACGCCACCAAGGCGATCCTGATGGCCGTCATGGAAGCCCAGCAATGGTGCGAGGCCACCTAGAACAAGGACGAGATGGCCGCTATCATCGGCAAGCGGCAATGGATGAACGTGCCCGTCGCCGACATCATCGGCCGCCTCAAGGGCGACATCAACTATGGCAATGGCCGCGTCGCCAACGGCACCGATCTCTCCATGAAGTTCTGGAAGGGCGGCGTCTCTTATCCGTTCAAGAGCCATGATGCGTGGTTCCTTGC
>NZ_RZPF01000499.1:0-5081 GCF_004022735.1 Mesorhizobium sp. M7A.F.Ca.AU.001.01.1.1 | reverse complement strand
CCTTGGGGAAGACAAAATGAAATCCACGAATTCCAAGCGAACAGCCATGGCGATATTGGCTGTATTGCTGGTGTTCGCAGCATCCGGAGCGGGCATGGCCGGCTCACTGGCGGGAAGCGAGGGAGACAAGCGTTTCCCGCCGTACCTGCCGCGAAATCCCAAGGATCCCTGCACCAAGGCCTACAAGGCCTATGTCGCGGCCGGTGGCCATTCAGCGTACGCAACCACTCCCTACGCACGGATAATGTCGTCGTACATAGTTTGCGGCGGCCACCTCAACGCACCATCTCAAAAGACGGCCGAAGAGTTGGCGATGAAATCCTGTCAGTCCACCCGCGGCCACTACAAAGTCACGACCGGCGGCAGTTGCGAGATCGCGGCCTCGAAGTAGGTACAGCCGACCGCAAGGTAGAGCACTTCCCTGGTAAGGGAGAGGTTTACTCCGAGGGCTTAAAAGGCTCGCGAGACAGCACCCCCCTCTGTCCTGCCGGTCAGAGGGGGGTGTTCAAGCGCCATGCTTCCCATGGACTTCGAACCTTACATGCGGAGGCTCCATGTTCGCCAAGATCCTGATCGCCAACCGCGGCGAGATCGCTTGCCGTGTCATCCGTACGGCTCGGAAGCTGGGCGTGCGTACCGTCGCCATCTATTCGGATGCCGACGCAAAATCCCTGCATGTCGAGATGGCCGACGAGGCGGTGCATATCGGCGCCTCGCCCGTCGGCGAAAGCTATCTGCGCGGCGACAAGATCATCGCGGCGGCCCTGGCAACGGGTGCGCAAGCCATTCATCCCGGCTACGGCTTCCTGTCGGAAAATCCCGATTTCGTCGACCAGGTGACAGCGGCGGGGCTTATTTTCATCGGCCCATCCGCGGCCTCTATCCGTGCCATGGGGCTGAAGGACGCCGCCAAGCGGCTGATGGAAAAGGCCGGCGTGCCGGTCGTGCCGGGCTATCATGGCGAGGCGCAGGAGATCGTGCTGCTTGCCTCCAAGGCGCGCGAGATCGGCTATCCAGTGCTGATCAAGGCGCGCGCCGGCGGCGGCGGCAAGGGCATGCGCCGGGTCGAGCATCCCGATGAGTTTTCCGAGGCGTTGTCCAGCGCACGGCGCGAGGCGAAAGCCGCGTTCGGCGACGACCGTGTGCTGGTCGAAAAATATGTCGACAAGCCGCGCCATGTCGAAGTGCAGGTCTTCGGCGACAATTTGGGCAATGTCGTGCATCTCTACGAGCGCGATTGCTCGGCGCAGCGCCGCCACCAGAAGGTGATCGAGGAATCGCCGGCGCCCGGCATGACGCCCGCTTTGCGCAAGGCGATGACGGAGGCGGCAGTGAAGGCCGCCAAGGCGATCAATTATTCAGGCGCCGGCACCATCGAGTTCATCGTCGATGCCTCGCAGGGCCTGAAGGCCGACCGCTTCTGGTTCATGGAGATGAACACCCGTCTGCAGGTCGAGCACCCGGTCACCGAAATGGTCACCGGCACCGACCTGGTCGAGTGGCAGTTGCGGGTCGCGTCAGGCGAAAAGCTGCCCAAGACGCAAAGCGAGATCGCGCTCGTCGGCCATGCCTTCGAGGCGCGCATCTATGCCGAGGACGCGGCAAAAGGGTTCCTGCCGGCGACCGGTACGCTGCATCATCTGAAATTTCCGGATGCGGCCCCGCAAGGCGCCACGATTCGCATCGAGACTGGCGTGCGAGCGGGTGACGCCATCTCGCCCTATTACGACCCGATGATTGCCAAGCTGGTCGTCCACGCAACGGACAGGCAGGCGGCTCTGGAGGCGCTTGGCGCGGCGCTATCCCGGACCGAGATCGCCGGCTCGACCGTCAACACCGCCTTTCTTGCCGCTCTCGCCGCCGATCCGGATTTCGCCGCAGGCGATGTTGACACCAGCCTGATCGCCAGGCACCAGACGGCGCTGACCGAGGTCGCGCCGCCGACCGGCGAAACCATCGCTGCCGCGGCCGTTGCGGCCTCCGGCGCCGGAGCATCGCCGTCACCCAACGATCCGTGGTCGTCGCTTGCCGGTTATGCGCATTTCCACAGCGTGGCGCGACGCACACGTTTGAAGTTTGGCGAAGACGAAATCGTGGCGAAAGTTTCGGTGCGGCATGACGGGCGGTTCCAGGTGACGCTGGACAAGCCCTATGACGACACCAATTCGCATGATTTTCGCTCAACACCACGCCTCGCCCGCTGGCCAGGCCACATCACCCTGTTCGAAGGCGCCGTCGGCTACACCTTTACGGTGCCGGACCCGCTCGCACGAGCCGACGAGGCAGCGGCGGGTTCAGGCAGCCTGCGCGCGCCGATGCCGGGACTGGTCAAGCTGGTGCGCGTGGGAAAGGGCGATGCCGTGATCAAGGGTCAACCGCTGCTGATCCTGGAGGCGATGAAGATGGAACACACCATCGCCGCGCCGCATGACGGCGTGATCGCCGAGATCGCCACCGAGGGCGTGCAGGTGACCGACGGGACGGTGCTGGTACGGTTCGTCGAGGAACAAGCCGCTTCGGCCGCTGTAGCCAGCTGACGGTTCGAAAGGCAGACTACAGGGCAAACAAGAAAATGGCCGGGGACGACCCCGGCCATTTCCCTATGCTATTCAGTCGCCGGGCCGGCGATTACTGCGCGATCGGCGCATATTTTCCGTCATGCCACTGGTTGATGTCGTAGCTGGCATTCTTGAGATCGCCCTTCTCGTCGAAGGTGACATTACCGACGACGGTGCTGATCGGCGTGCCGTTCTTCAGCGCCTCGGCAACCTTGGCCGGATCGTCGCTGCCGGCACGCTTGATGCCTTCGGCGAATGCCTGGATGGTGGCGTATGAGAACAGCGTGAAGCCCTCCGGCACGAAACCGCCGGCCTTGATCTTCTCGACGGCTGCCTTGGCTTCCGGCTTTGCCTGCGGATCCGACGGGAAGACGAACATGGTGCCCTCGCCGGCCGGGCCAGCGACCTGCCAGAATTCCGGCGAGGCGATGGAGTCCGGCATGATCAGCTGGAACTTCAGGTTCTGTTCCGCCGACTGACGCAGGATCAGGCCAGCTTCAGGATGGTAGCCGCCGAAATAGACGACGTCGGCTTTCAAGTCCTTGAGCTTGGTAACGAGAGCCGAATAGTCCTTCTCGCCAGCGTTGATGCCGTCATAGTAGACCTCCTTGAGGCCGCCGGCATTCATCGTTGCCCTGACGGCGTCAGCCACGCCCTGTCCGTAGGCGCTCTTGTCGTGCAGGACGACGACATTCTTGCCGGCGAACTTCTTGGCGATCCATGGGCCGATGAAGGCGCCCTGCGCATCGTCACGCGTATAAAGGCGCATGATCGTCGGCCAGCCGGCCTTGGCGGCCGCGTCGGTCAGCACCGGGTTGGAAGAAGCCGGGCTCATCATCAGCGCGCCGGCTTCGGCATAGACGGCCGAGGCCGGAATGCTCGAACCCGAGCAGGCATGGCCGTCGATGAACTTGACGCCATCGGCGACGACGCGGTTGGCAACCGACACCGCCTGCTTGGGATCGCACTGGTCGTCTTCGATATCAAGCTTGATCATCGACCCGTTGACGCCGCCAGCGGCGTTGATCGCATCGGCAGCGGCCTGTGCGCCCTGCTTGAACTGATCGCCGATGGTGGCGAGCTGTCCGGTCATCGGGCCGATCACCGCAAAGGTGATATCGTCGGCGAATGCGACCGGCGTGCTCATCATCAGGCCGAATATGGCCGCGTTCAAAATACTCAATTTTTTCATGATGGTAGAACTCCTCCACTCACGCGCGGCCGCCCCGGCCACGCTTCTTCCAGAGAGGCGGGACAATTTCATCCTTCATTCGGCCTGTCTAGGCGCATTGGCGCCGCTCGATTGGGCCTGCAAGACGTCATCCACGCAAAAACCCACGCCAGCCTTGTTCCGGCTGGTCGTGGCTTTTTTGCCCGTCGAGCAATCTCCAGGCGCCCCGCCCCTAAAAATCCCGCTCAGCTTCCCTGTGTCGCGCACGACTGGGCCTTGCGGCCTGCCGCGTTCTTTCTCTTGCCCTCGTGACCGTCTTGCGCGGCCTTCAATTTCGCCGGGTCCGGCCGTCTGTGCGGCCTTGATCCCGGAGCTTCCCTGTCTTCGATAGGCCTGTCTGCGATTGGCAGATTTCAGTGCATGGTCATCCATTCGCGGGCTTCGCGAAGCGCCGTGGCGATCTCGACCTTCGACATGGCCGCCGACAGTTCCGAGCGCAGTTCCGCGGCGCGGGCCGAGCCCTTGATGGCGGCGATGTTGAACCATTTGTGGGCGGCAACGACATCGGTCTCGCAATCGCGGCCGGTCGCATACATCATGCCCAGTTCGAAAAGGATGTCGGCCTGGGCAGTTGCCCCCATGGCGCCGAAACCTGCTTCAAGCATTTCAAAACGTGCCATTTCAATCCCCTGTTTCCGGCCCCTGTCAGGCTCCCGAGAGCTGCCTTCTTTCGTCCTTGGCGGCTGCTCTTCCGATGCTTTCGAGAATGCCGTGCAGGCTTGAATCCGTCGTTAAATGGCGTGCTTAATTTGAGGAAAACAAAGCTAAAACAAGAGGTAAACGCGGAAATTCGTTAAGGATACAAAGCCAGCAATTCAGCCTGCTTGCGTCAAATTTGACGAAAATTTCCCGATGCCAATTCAAGACTTCGCTAACCACAGGAGACAAAGGCGATGCGCCGATCGTTTCATTTCCTTGGCCAGGAGGCGCATTCGGGGCCCTTCAAAATCCGAAAGTCTTCCGTTGCGGCACCGCTTTTGTTTTGCCGGGAGCTGGATTAGCTTACGTTTGCGTAAGCGGCAGACCGAGGCGGAGCATCCGGCCGGACATCTAAAGGGAGGAAGACATGTTTCGAAGAGTGAGCCTGGCCCTTGCGGCCACATTGATCATGGCCGGTGCGGCCTGGGCCGATCCGATCGAGGGCAATTGGAAGACGCAGGCCGGCGACACCGCAGCCATCGCTGGCGGCGGCTCGTTTTCCATCACGCTCAAGTCCGGCAAATATGCCGGCAAGACCATCGGCTCGCTCAAGGCGACGGGCGACAACAAATATGCCGGCAACATCACCGATC
>NZ_RZPF01000498.1:0-5085 GCF_004022735.1 Mesorhizobium sp. M7A.F.Ca.AU.001.01.1.1 | reverse complement strand
GGTGTGGGCGACGGACGTCGCCTTCAAGCTGCCGACCGGCAAGGGACGGATCAAGTCGCTGATGACGCATGTCACCAACGTCGGCGTCATCACCACCTGCGGCGCGCCGACCTGGTGGAGCGTCGTCGTCGGCCAGCCGGGACGCAAGACCCTGCTGCGCGGCATGCGGGCGCTGTGCGCCACGCGCTGCCGGACGTTTTTCCTGGCGCACTATTTGATGGATGCCTCGACGCCGGCGACAAGGGCGGCGTTTCTGGCGAAGGTGCGAGGGAAGCTGGAAAGGTTTTGAGAGGGCGACTTTCCCTTCCTTCCCCCCCACAAAGGGGGAGGCGAGAAGGCACTACATCCTCGTCCGCTCCGATTTCGGATCGTACATCGGCTTCAGCGAGGCTTCCGCCGCAAAACGCTCGCCGGCGATTTCGATCTCATAGGACGACGCCAGCACATCCGCCTCGCTCTCGCCCTCGCAAGGCACATAGCCCAGCCCGACGGCGCCGCCGAGGTGATGGCCGTAATTGCCAGACGTTATCGGACCAACGATCTTACCGTCGCGCAGGATCGCCTCGTTATGGAAGAGCAGGGGTTCCGGATCCTTCAGCCGGAACTGTACGAGCCGGCGTGACAGGCCGGCTTCCTTCTTGCGCAGCACCGCGTCACGGCCGATGAAGTCGCCCTTGGCGGTCTTCACCGCGAAGCCGAGGCCGGCTTCCAGCACATTGTCCTCGTCGGTGATGTCATGGCCGAAATGCCGGAACGCTTTTTCGATGCGGCAGGAATCCAGCGTGTGCAGGCCGCAGAGTTTCAGGCCGACATCCACACCTGCCTCCTCGACCACCTCGAAGACATGGGCCGCCTGGTCGGTCGAGACATAGAGCTCCCAGCCGAGTTCGCCGACATAGGTGACGCGGTGGGCGCGAGCCAGGCCCATGCCGATTTCGATCTCCTGATACGTGCCGAACGGATTTTTCTCATTGGAGAAATCGTTCGGGCTGACCTTCTGGATCAGCTTTCTCGCGTCCGGGCCCATCAGGCAGAGCACGCTTTCGGCCGCCGTTACGTCGGTGACGACGACGAACTCGTCGGCGACGTGCTTGCGCAGCCAAGCCAGATCGCGCTGCAGCGTGGCGCCTGGGACGACGAGGAAGAACGCCGTCTCGGACAACCGCGAGACCGTCAGGTCACTCTCGATGCCGCCGCGCTGGTTGAGCATCTGGGTGTAGACGATCTTGCCCGGCGCGACATCCATGTCGTTGGCGCATAGTCTTTGCAGGAAAGCACAGGCGTCGCGGCCCTCGACACGGATCTTGCCGAACGAGGTCATGTCGAACAGGCCGACGCCATTCCTGACCGCAAGGTGTTCCTTGCGCTGATTGTCGAACCAGTTCTGGCGCTTCCAGGAATAGCGGTATTCGCGCTCCTGGCCCTCGCGGGCGAACCAGTTGGCGCGCTCCCAGCCGGCGACTTCGCCGAAGACAGCGCCGCGCGCCTTCAGATGCTCGTGCAGCGGCGAGCGCCTGACATTGCGCGACGTCGCCATCTGACGATAGGGGAAATGATCGGCATAGAGCAGACCAAGCGTTTCAGAGACGCGCTCCTTCAAATAGCGGCGGTTCTTCTGGAACGGCTGGGCGCGGCGGATGTCTACTTCCCACAGGTCGAAGGGGGCTTCGCCGTCATTGATCCACTGCGCCAGCGCCATGCCGGCGCCACCGGAGGAGACGATGCCGATCGAATTGTAGCCGGTCGCCATCCAGTAGCCGGACAGTTCCGGCGCCTCGCCGAGATAGTAGCGGTCGTCGGGCGTAAAACTCTCGGGACCATTGAAGAAGGTGTGGATGCCGGCGGTCGCCAGCATCGGCATGCGGTTGACGCCCATTTCGAGGATCGGCTCGAAATGCTCCATATCCTCCGGCAGTTGGTCGAAGCAGAAATCTTCACGGATGCCGTCCATGCCCCAGGGCTTTGCCACCGGCTCGAAAGCGCCCAGCATCATCTTGCCGGCGTCCTCCTTGTAGTAGGCACACTCGTCGGGCACACGCAGCACCGGCAGGCGGGTGAGGCCGGGGATCGGCTCGGTGACGAGGTAAAAATGCTCGCAGGCGTGCAGCGGGATGGTGACGCCGTTCTGCGCTCCCAGTTCGCGCGCCCACATGCCGGCGCAGTTGACGACGATGTCGGCCTCGATCGTGCCTTGCTCTTCGCCTTGTGTCCAGGACACGCCCGTGACGCGGCCGGCCTTGCTGTGGACCTTGGTGACCTTGACGTTCTCGACGATGGTCGCACCGCGCTGGCGCGCGCCCTTGGCCAGTGCCATGGCGATGTTGGCGGGGTCGCACTGGCCGTCGAGCGGCAGATGCACGGCGCCGACGACATCGGAAACATTGAGATGCGGGTACATCTCGCTGACTTCCCTGGGCGAAATCTCGCGCACGTCGACATCGAAGGCACGCGCCAGCGACGCTTGCCTGTAGATCTCGTGCTTGCGCTCCTCGGTCAGCGCCACGGTGATCGAACCGACCTGGCGCATGCCGGTGCCGACTTCGGTCTCTGCTTCCAGCTTGACGTAGAGGTCGGCGGAATATTTCGCCAGCCGCGTCATGTTCTGCGAACCGCGCAGCTGGCCGATCAGGCCGGCGGCATGCCATGTCGTGCCCGACGTCAGCTGCTTGCGTTCGAGAAGCACGATATCGGTCCAGCCGAGCTTGGCCAGGTGATAGGCGACCGAGCAGCCGGAAACGCCGCCGCCGATGATGACCGCTCTTGCTTTGGCGGGAACTGCCTTGGCGATCATGCTGCCTCGCAACGGTAGCTGGAAGCAAAGCGGCGCAGACGAAGTGCAGCTTCCTGCAGCACGGGTTCGGGCTGGCAGAGGCTGATGCGAATGTGGCCGGCGGCCGCCTCGCCGAAGCTGGAGCCGGGCATCACGCCAACCTTTTCCTTGTCGAGCAGGGCCCAGGCGAATTTCTCGTCGTCCGGCTCGACGGCCGAGATGTCGAGCATGACATACATGCCGCCCTCCGAACCGCGCACGGTGACATCGTTCATGCCCCGCACGGCGTCGAGCAAGACGGTGCGGCGTGCCGCGTAGCGTTCGGCGATCTCCTTGACGCCGTAACGGTTCTCCAGCGCCTCGGAACAAGCGATCGAGATGAAGGCCGGCAGGCCGTAGGTCGTCACCAGATTGAGATTGATCATGAGCGTGATCATCTGCTCCGGTCCCGTCAGCCAGCCCATGCGCCAACCGGTCATGCCGTGGCTCTTGGACATCGAATTGATGACCAGCGTGCGCTCGGCCATTCCTGGCAGCGAGCGCGGCGAGACGTGCTCGCCGCCGCCGAGCGTCCAGTAGACTTCGTCCGACAGCAGCCAGAGGTCGTGCTCCCGGCAGACTTCTGCCAACTGTTCCAGCCGCTCGCGCGAATAGACCGCACCGGTCGGATTGTTCGGCGTGTTGATCAGGATGGCGCGCGTGTTCGGCCGGATTGCCGCGCGGATCATGTCGGCTCGCGGCTGGAAGCCATCCTCGGCCGGTGTCTCGACGACGGTGAAATCAGCGCCAGCGGCGCTGAACGTGTTGGGATAGGTGGCATAATAGGGTGCCACGACGATGGCGTGATCGCCCTGGTCGAGCACGCCCTGCACGGCCGCGTAGAGTGCGGCCTGGCCGCCCGGCGTGGCGATCACCTGATCCGGCGATGTCTCGACGCCGGTGCAGGCGCTCGAGGCTGCGGCCATCGCCTTGCGCAGGCGCGGCAAGCCGGGAAGCGGGGTGTAGTGATGATTGCTGCCGCGAACCGCGGTCACACAGGCTTCAATGGTCTGCGAAGGCGTGTCGAAATCATGGTCGCCAACCGACAGCATGATGATGTCTTCGCCGGCCTCCTTGCGCGTCCAGGCGGCGAAATGGACTTCCCAGCCGTCCTTGCCCGAAGGCACGATGCCGGAAATGCGCGATGATGGTCTAGGCATGCAAAACTCCCGAAATTTCGTAGCCGGCCTGTTCGAGCCGGTCGCGCAGGGCGGCGATGTGCGGTGGTCCGACTTCGCAGCAGCCGCCAACGATGCTTGCGCCAGCCTCCACCCAGCCGATCGCCTGGTCTGCATAGGCATCCGGGCCAAGGTCGTGACGAGCGTGCAGCACATCGACGGTGCCGCCGTGCTTAAGTGCTTCGGTTGACGTGAAGCCATTGGCATATGCGCCGACCGGGCCGCCGAGGCCGATCAGTTCAGGCAAAGCCGCGGCGATTGCTTCCGGCCGGCAGCAATTGACCAGCCGCGCTGCGACTGCCAGGCCGTCGAGCGCGCTTGCCGCGGTGGCAATGGCTTCGCCGCTGCGCAGCCGCGGCTTGCCGTGGTCAGCCAGCGTCCACGATACCCATACCGGCTTGCCGCTTTCCGATGCAGCGGTCACCGCTGCGCGGGCTTCGTCCGCCGACGCCATGGTTTCACACAGGAACAGGTCGACGCCATCGGCCTGCTCGGCAACGATGCGGCGGTAAATCTCGAGCGTCTCCTCGAAGGAAATGGTCAGTGCCGGTGCATAGCTGCCGAAAAGCGGCGACAGGCAACCGGCGATGGCTGCATCGCCGGCCTCGTCGCGGGCCTGCCTGGCCAATTCGATGCCGCGCTTCTGCAATGGCTTGAATAGGTCTTCCGCACCTTCGCGCGCCAGGCGTTCGGGTGTCGCAGAATAGGTGTTGATGGTGATGACACGTGCGCCGGCACGGATGAATTCCGCGTGCAGGTCGCGCACCAGATCCGGTTCGTCGATCAGCACCCTGGCCGACCATAGCGGCGTCGGCTCGGATTGGCTGCGGCGGACCAGTTCCTGGCCCATGCCGCCATCGGTGAGGATGATTTTCTTCATGCGCGCAGCCTTTCGTTCTTCGGATCCCACAGCGGTTCATCCTTCTGCACGATTGCCTGAAAGCGGTCACCGAAGATTTCGACCTCGACTGATGTACCTGGTTTGGCCAGGTCGGCGCGCAGCATGCCGAGCGCGATCGACTTGTCGATGCGATGGCCCCAGCCGCCGGACGTCGTCTCGCCGACGATCTTGCCGTCATGCCAGAGTGTAGAAACCTG
>NZ_RZPF01000497.1:0-5099 GCF_004022735.1 Mesorhizobium sp. M7A.F.Ca.AU.001.01.1.1 | reverse complement strand
CATGCGCAGTCATCGCCATCGGCAGATGGCTAAGCTCCTTGAACGGGGCGAAATCATGCCGCTGCAGATCACTGAGCGAGGCATTGACCACTGGCAGTTCAAAATGCGTGTCGGCAAAGGCACGTCCATGGCCCGGAATATGCTTCATGACCGGCAGCACGCCGCCCGATATCAGCCCTTCCGCGGCTGCGCGGCCGAGCTCGATCACGGGTCGCGGGTCCTTGCCGTAGGCACGCGCGCCGATGACATCGCTGGCGCCTTCGATCGGCACGTCGAGCACCGGCAGGCAATCGGCTGTGATGCCGTAGCGTAACAGGTCGAAAGCATGCAGCCGCGCCATCAGCCAGGCCGCGCGGGCGCCGGCATCATGATCGTCGCGCCACAGCGCGCCCAGCGCGCCGCCGGCGGGATAATTCGGCGCCAGCGGCGGCCGCAAGCGCTGCACACGGCCGCCTTCCTGATCGATGAACACCAGCGCGTCCGGACGCCCTATGCAGTCTCGCATCTCGGCGACCAGATCGCGGATCTGTTCGGTCTCGCCGATGTTGCGCGCAAACAGGATGAAGGCCCACGGGCATTCATTGCGATAGAAATTGATTTCTTCGCGGGTGAGCGATTTCCCGGCGCAGCCGAGGATCATGGATTTTGATTCGGTCATGTCGGCAGTTTAGGGCTTTGTGCGATCAAAGGGAATCGCCAGGGATTCATCCACGGCAACGCCGGATCTGCTTTCCCCATGAAAAAAGCCGGCGCGGTGACCGCGCCGGCTTTCAATCGGTTGGCTCCGGCTTTAGCGCGAGACGAAGCAGTTGCCGCCGGCGGCCTTGTAGCTGGTGCACAAATTGATCGCGTCATTGCGTGACTGGGCCGGAACGCGCACGCGGTAGAACGTGCCTTTGCCGGCGATCTCGGCCTTGACGATGTTGGCGGTACGCCCGGCAAGCACGCTGCCATAGCGGCGCTGCAGATCCTGATAACTGGACTGGGCGCTTTCGACGGTCGGCTGCGAGGCGATCTGCATCGACCACGAGCCACCGCCTGCCGCGGTCGATGCCGGATCGATGGACGCAACCTGATCGGGCTTGACCTCGCCGACGACATCGACCGGCTGGTCGGACGGACGCTGCGGCGCTAGCGGAACCTTTGCCGGCGTGTTGGCCGATTGGGCCTTGGCCTCGGCCTTTGGCTTGGCCACCGGCTTGAGGGCCGGCTCGTCGTCCGCCTGGGCGGCGGCAGGCGCCACGGTACCGGTCTGGTCGGCATCGGCTTGCGCCGCCGGGGCGACATGCTGCGGCGCCGGATCGACCGGCTCGGTAGCGGCCACTTGCGGAGCGGCGGGTGCCGCCGGATCTTCACGCGGCACCAGCGAACCGTCCGACTTGACCACCATGGTCCTCACCTTGCGCGGTGCAATGGCGACGACATCGGCATTTGTGCCCTTGTCTGCATCCTGCAGCACCTGCGCGATGCGGTCCTCGGACTTGGGAGCTGGCGCCGTATTGTCGGCCAAAGCAGCGCCGGCCATCGGCGCGGCGTTGCCGACATCGGTTCCAGCGCCGGCTGCATTCTGGTCCGGCGAAAGATCGATGGCGCGGGCCGGGTCCTTCGCCTGCACGTCCACCGGCTCTTCGGTGTTGGTGACCAGCTTTTCCTGGACCGGCTCGGCGGGCTTGGCGCCCCTGACCGCGTCGTAGACCTTGTTGTCCTGGTTCGGCACCACGGCACCGCCCGGATTCTCCGGCTTGACCTTGATCGGCGCGTTGTCGGCCTTGACGATGACGGGCGCTTCGCTGCCGCCCTTGCCGCCAAAGGACAGCGCAAAGGCACCGAGACCGCCCGCGACCGCGACCGCGCCGACAATCGCGGCGATGAACAGGCCGCGTCCGCGCGACGGCCTTGCGGCCTCACGCTCGCCGAGACCCGGAACAGCCATCTCCTCGTCGAGTTCGGGATCGTAGTCGAGTTCATCGACGGTGAAATCATCGGCTTGGGAAGCCGGCTGGCTCCCCGGCAGGTTGTCGAGGTCGTAGCCCGAGGCGTCGGCATAACCCGTGGGCGGCGCCGCGCGGGCAGACATTTCCATCGGCCGCGCCGCATAGGTTCGCGCTTCCGGCTCATAGCCCGGCTTGACCCCGTCATAGCCCGGCTTGAGGCTGTCATAGCCCGGCTTGAAGCCCGCGGCATAGGAGCCATCATCGTAAGACGCGCCGGCCGCGTTGCTTGCTGGGGCGGCAGTCACCTCCACCGCGTTCATCTCGGAGAGAAGGCTGGAGAACTCGGCATCGAGATCGTCATAGCCAGGCGACGCCGGCTGGTCTTCCTCGAAGTGCAGTTCGGGGATATCGAGATCGTCCGCCAGCGCCACGACACGCTCGGGCACATCGACCGTCTCGACATCGGGCATGTCTTCGTAACGCGCCGGCTGGCGCGATTGCGGCGCCGATACTGGGGCAGCGGGAGCCAAGGTTTCGACCGGCTCGGACGAACCATAGGACGTCATGGCGGCGACTGCCGGCGCTGCGGCCATGGATGATGCCACCGAAGCGGCCGGCTGAGCGCTAAACGTAGGCTGCGTGCTGAATGACGGCTGCTGCGGAACCGGCGTCACGCGGCTCCACGAACGCGTCGGCTCTGTCGGTTGGGAACGCTCCGCAAGCCAATCGAAAGAATCCGCCGAATTGTCCCGGGGAGCGGCTTCATCACGCGGATCAAGGCCCTGGGCCAAAGCCGCGTCCAACGCATCATCGTCGAAATCGACATCGCCAATGGTGTCCGAGTCCGGATCCTGGAGTTCATCAAGCATAAGATCGTCAATATCCGCGTCGGCCGCTTGGGCCGTGCCAACATGTCGATTCTGCTCAGGCGTGGTTTCGTCAAGATCCCAGTCGAGGTCGCCGACAAGGTCGGCCGGTTCCTCGGCAGGCTGGGCAACAGGCGGCGGGGCAGCGACAGCCGGCTGAGCCGTGACAGGCTCGCTGGCCACCGGCGCCGTGCGGGAAGTCATGGCGCCCAGCAGCGCATTCAACTCGTCTTCCAGGCTCCGTTCGTCCGCAATCGGGGCGTGCACCGCCGGCGCGACATTGGCTTCTGGCGCCGCCGGCTGGATCGTAGCGGCAGCAACTTCGGCGACCGGCTCTTCGACCGTTTCGGCGAACGAATCTTCAAAGTTCAGGTCGAAGGCATCGTCCGACAGGCCTTCAGGGTTGGAAATCTCGCTTGTTGAGTCCGCAGCATCGGCAAGCACTTCATGCGCTTCCGGCTCGTCGAAGGCGATCGGCTCATCCGCGCGAACGTCGAAATCCATGTCGACATCGGCCATGGCATCGTCGAGGCCAGCAAAGCTCTCGTCGGAGATTGCCTGGCCGTCAAGCGCCGCCGCCTGCTCCGGCATGGCATGCTCGACGGGATCGGCGGCCATGAATGACTGTTCCGCCGCCGAATGGTCGTCGAGCATCAGCTCGTCTTCAAGCGACATTGCCACCGCATCGTCGAATTCGTCATCGGAGGCAACCGGCTCGACAGAAGCGGGCGTATCGGCAACGCTGTACAGGGCCTCTTCGGCTTCCTCATCGATCCGAAGGTCCTGGTCGAGCGAGGCGGCAAGCTCGTCCGCCATCGACTGATCGTCCTCGAAGGGGGACACGTCCTCGAGCGAACCGGCGACGGCATCGCCAATGTCGGACGCGAAAGCGGGCTCGACGGACGGCACGGCTTCAGCGGCGACCGCATGGCTGGCGCCGGCGACGTGGTCGTCGATCTCAGCCATGTCCAGTTCGAAATCGTCGTCGAGCGACACCGAAAGCTCGTCGTCCATCGCGCTGGCGTCAGCCGCTTCGAATGCCGGCTCATGCACGAAAGTCGGCTCATGAGCCTGAACAACCGGAGCGGCGTCGCTGTCGTCAGCGCCGAACTCGCCCATCATTTCTTTCTCGAGATCGATATCGAAATCGCCCTCTTCGAGCCCGTGATCGGCGGCTGGGGCCTGCGGCTGGGCGGGCGATTGCGGCCTGACCGGCTGGCGCGGGTCGAATCCCATGATCCTGGTCAGTTCCGCGAACGGATCATCCTCAGCGATGTCGTTGTTGTCGGCTACTCTCAGCTGGGTTCTGTCTGCCATTATTGTTCCCGAACTCGCACTCATTCGGACGCCATGGACGTCGCGTAGGGTTGGCCCTTACCAGCGCAATGTGGGCAAAAGGTGACAGGTTATTTAGTCAAACCTAACGCATTTCAGTGGGCGCGGCGGCCCCGATCAACGTCAGGCCGGACGTCAAAACGTCCGAAACAGCCTGCACCAGCCCTAGTCTGGCATGCGTCAATTGTCGGTCGTTAACCTTAACAAAACGTAAGTCCGGATTATCCGTGCCACGGTTCCAGTGCCCGTGGAAGCTGGAAGCCAGATCATAGAGGTAAAATGCCAGCCGATGCGGCTCGAGCGCAAGGGCGGCGGACTCGATCAGCCGCGGGTATTCGGCAAGCTTGCGGATCAGGCCGATCTCGCCCTCGTCGGTCAGCAATGCCGCGGCGGACGCCAGGCTGTTGCGGTCGAAATTGGCTTCGCCCAGTTGCTCGCTCGCCTGCCGGAACACCGAATGACAGCGCGCCGAGGCGTACTGGACATAGAACACCGGATTGTCCTTGGACTGCTCGGTCACCTTGGCGAAATCGAAATCCAGCGGCGCATCGTTCTTGCGATAGAGCATCATGAAGCGGATCGCGTCGCGGCCCACCTCCTCCACCACTTCGCGCAGCGTCACGAAATCGCCCGACCGCTTCGACATACGCACCGGTTCGCCCTCGCGAAACAGCTTGACCAGATTGCAAAGCAGCACGGTGAGCTTGACCTCTTCGCCGGCAATCGCCCGCGCCAGGGCTTCCAGCCGCTTGACGTAGCCGCCATGGTCGGCGCCGAGCACATAGATCAGGTCGACGAAGCCGCGATCGACCTTGTCCTTGAGATAGGCAACGTCGGCGGCGAAATAGGTGAATGAGCCGTCCGACTTGACCAGCGCCCGGCCCATGTCGTCGCCGACCATGGCGGCTACGTCAAGCGGCTGGAAGCCCTGGCGCGGGCGATTGCCGGCGAAGAGGTCAAGCTC
>NZ_RZPF01000496.1:0-5107 GCF_004022735.1 Mesorhizobium sp. M7A.F.Ca.AU.001.01.1.1 | reverse complement strand
CGCGAGATCGCCGCGGTTGGCGAGCAGGCCAGGGCGGTGTCGGACCGGAGCGAGGCACGCAAGACGGCTGCCCAGCCGTCCGTGGAGGCTCCAGGGGATGAACCGGCCGCGAAACCGGCTACCGAGCCGTCTCGTCCGGATGCAAGCGTGGTGCGGCCGGTGGCGGCCAGCGACGCGCCGCGTCCGGCGATCGTTTCCGAGCACACCGGCCGTCAGGTCGCGGCTGCCTTTGGCGAGCTTTCCGACGCGTTTGCCAGCCGCAGCAAGAAGACATTCGACGAGATGGCCGAAGAGATGCTGCGGCCGATGCTGCAGGATTGGCTCGACAACAATCTGCCGACACTGGTCGAAAGGCTGGTGCGCGAGGAGATCGAGCGCGTGGCGCGCGGGGCGCAGTAGTTCCCCATGCCGATTGCCCAGAGGAAACGGCGCCTTCGTGGCGCCGTTTCTTTTGGTGAAGTCGTTGTCGGCAGGACGACGGATCGCGTTCCGTTGAAATGACTGAGGCCGCGCCTATCTGGTTGTGAGGGTCCGAGACAGCCCTTGCGGTTGACTTGGCCAAAACCTTCCGATTTACACCGGACCAGCAAACTCCCGACAGCGCGGACCATTTTCCCATGCTTGAAAAGACCTACGACGCCAAAACCGTCGAGCCGAAGATCGCCAAAGTCTGGGAAGAGGCCGACGCGTTTCGCGCCGGTGCCGGGGCCGAGGAGGGGGCGGAGGCCTTCACCATCGTCATCCCGCCGCCGAACGTCACCGGCTCGCTGCATATGGGACACGCGCTCAACAACACGCTGCAGGATATATTGGTGCGCTTCGAGCGCATGCGCGGCAAGAACGTCCTGTGGCAGCCGGGCATGGACCATGCCGGCATTGCCACGCAGATGGTGGTCGAGCGGCAGCTGATGGAAAAGCAGATCCATCGCCGCGACCTGACCCGCGAACAGTTCATCGAGAAAGTGTGGGAGTGGAAGGCCGAATCCGGCGGTGCCATCTTCAACCAGCTGAAGCGGCTCGGCGCCTCGGCCGACTGGTCACGCGAACGCTTCACCATGGACGAAGGCCTGTCCAAGGCGGTGCTCGAAGTGTTCGTCACGCTCTACAAGGAAGGGCTGATCTACAAGGACAAGCGTCTTGTGAACTGGGACCCCAAGCTGCTCACCGCGATCTCCGATCTCGAGGTCGAGCAGCAGGAGGTCAATGGCAATCTCTGGCACTTCCGCTACCCCGTCGAAGGCAAGGTCTTCGACCCGGAAAACCCGAAAACCTTCATCACCGTGGCGACGACGCGCCCGGAGACGATGCTGGGCGATACGGCCGTCGCGGTGCATCCCGACGACGAGCGCTTCCGGCATCTGGTCGGCAAGAACATCGTCCTGCCGATCGTCGGCCGCAGGATTCCCGTGGTGGCGGATGAGTATTCCGATCCGGAAAAAGGTTCGGGCGCGGTCAAGATCACGCCGGCGCACGACTTCAACGATTTCGAGGTCGGCAAGCGCCACAAGCTGCCGGCGATCAATATCCTGACCACGGAGGCGGCGGTAAGTCTCAGGGACAATGAGGATTTCCTTGCCGGCCTCGAGGTGACGCCGGAGCGCCAGGCGGTCTGGGACGAACTCGACGGCCTCGATCGCTTCGTCGCGCGTAAGAAGATCGTCGAGCTGATGGAAGAGGGCGGCTTCCTCGAAAAGGTCGAGCCGCATCGCCATGCGGTGCCGCATGGCGATCGCGGAGGCGTGCCGATCGAGCCGTTCCTGACCGAGCAATGGTATGCCAATGCGGCGGAGCTGGCCAAACCGGCAATCGCTTCAGTGCGCGAAGGTCGCACGAACTTCGTGCCGAAGAACTGGGAAAAGACCTATTTCGACTGGATGGAGAACATCCAGCCCTGGTGCATCTCGCGCCAGCTCTGGTGGGGCCACCAGATTCCGGCCTGGTACGGGCCGGATGGGCGCGTCTTCGTCGAGAAGACCGAGGAAGAGGCGCTGAGCGCCGCGATCGAATTCTATCTGGCGCTGGAAGGACCGTGGAAGGCCTGGGTCGAGGACAAGCTGGAGAACTTCAAGCCGGGCGAGATCCTGACCCGCGACGAGGACGTGCTGGACACCTGGTTCTCGTCGGCGCTGTGGCCGTTCTCGACGCTGGGTTGGCCTGATGAGACTCCCGAGCTGAAGACCTACTACCAGACCGACGTGCTGGTGACAGGCTTCGATATCATCTTCTTCTGGGTCGCCCGCATGATGATGATGGGCCTGCACTTCATGGACGAGGAGCCGTTCCACACCGTCTATGTCCATGCGCTGGTGCGCGACAAGAACGGCGCCAAGATGTCGAAGTCGAAAGGCAACGTCATCGATCCGCTCGACCTGATCGACGAATACGGCGCCGATGCGCTGCGCTTCACCCTGACGGTGATGGCGGCACAAGGCCGCGACGTGAAGCTCGATCCGGCGCGCATCGCCGGCTATCGCAATTTCGGCACCAAGCTGTGGAACGCGACGCGTTTTGCCGAGATGAACGAGGTCGCGCGCAATGACGATTTCTGGCTGAACGACGCCAAGCTGGCGGTCAACCGCTGGATCCTCACCGAGCTGACGCGGGCGGCGCGCGAGATCACCGACGGCATCACCTCATACCGCTTCAACGAGGCGGCGGGCGCCGCCTACCGCTTCGTCTGGAACCTGTTCTGCGACTGGTACCTGGAACTGCTGAAGCCGGTGTTCATGGGAACCGACGAGGCGGCCAAAGCCGAAAGCCGAGCCTGCGTCGCCTTCGTGCTCGACGAGATCTACAAGCTGCTGCATCCGATGATGCCGTTCATGACCGAGGAACTGTGGGCGCAGACCGCTGGCGAAGGCAAGCAACGCCCCTCGCTGCTGTGCCATGCCACGTGGCCGTCACCGGACTTCGAAGACGCCGAGGCTGCAGCCGACATCAATTGGCTGGTCGACCTCGTCTCCGGCATCCGCTCCGTGCGTTCGGAGATGAACGTGCCGCCGGCAGCCATCGCACCGCTCGTCGTGGTCGGCGCCAACGATGTGACACGCGAGCGCCTCGTTCGCGAGGAGTCGGCGATCAAGCGGCTGGCGCGGGTCGGCGACATCTCGCTTGCCGATATCGCGCCCAAGGGTTCGGCGCAGATCGTGCTCAACGAGGCGACGATCTGCCTGCCGCTTGGCAGCCTGATCGACCTCGCCGCCGAGGCTGCACGGTTGCAGAAGGAACTGGCCAAGGTGACCGAGGAGATCGCGCGCCTGCACAAGAAACTGTCGAACGAGAGGTTCGTGGCCAGCGCGCCGGCCGAGATCGTCGATGCCGAGCGTGAAAAGCTCGCCGAATACCGCGATGCACAGGACAAGCTGTCGATCGCGCTGGCCAGGGTTCGCGACGCCGGCTGAGGGTAGATTCGGGAGACTTTAGACCCCTCTAAAATGCTGGTTTTCCGCCTGGAAAATCAGCATTCCGTTGCGTTAATATTGACGTAAACGGAAGTTTTAGCCCCATTGTTGCCATAATGTAACAATGGGGCTCCTGGAGCCCAAAAAAGGCCTGTTTTCGAGCCTTTTTGGATGGTTCTCCCTGTTTTTTGAGAGCCGCTCAGCCTTCACAGACCATTTTTCGGCCTTGCCGCACCCGGTTGCATTTCCTCGAAAATGCGGCTGGCCAGTGTGTACATGTACGCCCGCGAATTCGTTGTTGCACCGTTAACCTGAATTGGTTCTAGCTTGGTGCACTCGAATTCGGGGAGGACATTTCATGACTATTCTGCGACTGAAGGCGCTGCTGGGGGCGGGCTGCTTTTCGCTGGCTTTGATCGGGACGGCGATGAATCCGGCACATGCCGGCGGCCTGGAGCGTGGCGGCTACGATATCGATCTGCTGTTCGATCCGGCTCCGTTCGCGACCGAAGCGGAAGCGACCTATGTGATGCCGGACCGCAAGTACGAGAATGCGCGCGGTCCAGGCGGAGCCGATCTCGGCTTGGGCACCTCGGCCGACGGAGCCGAGGGCTATTGGGTTCCGCGCGTGGGAATGAAGGTCCAGGTCGTGCAAGGCGTGGATTGTATGGTCGATTATTCGCAGCCCTGGGGCGCGCATACCGCACCTGGCATGTGGAATGGTGCGCTTTCCAATACGGAAACCGATATCAAGAGCAACAACTACGCTGGTACATGCTCTTATAAATTTGATGCGGGCAAGGGCCAACTTCGTTTTATCGGCGGGCTGTTTTACCAAGACATCTCGGGATTCAAAGAAAGCTTGGTAAACGTACTCCCAGCATTGACAGGCCGTGTCGATCTCGAGGCCAGTGGCTGGGGTTGGCGCGCAGGCGTCGCTTATGAAATCCCCGACATCGCGTTGCGCGCGAGCCTTGTCTACAATTCGAAAGTCAAGCTCGACAATATCTCGGGTGCGCTCGACCTCACCAGTATTGGCAGAGGCGTTACCGATATTTACGGATCAACACAGTACATGCCTGATTCCGTGGAGCTGAAGTTGCAGTCGGGTATCGCTCCCGGCTGGCTTGCCTTCGGTTCGATCAAGTGGGTGAACTGGAGTTTGCTGCAGAGCGTTCCTATCTGCCCGGTGGGGGCTCCGTCCTCACTTTGCTTCACCAACGGCCCGGCAGAGGCAACCTCCCTTGACCTGATGTATCGTGATGGCTGGACCGTATCAGGTGGTATCGGCCACAAGTTCAACGATCAGTGGAGTGGAGCCGGTCAGTTGACTTGGGATCGCGGCACCTCGCATGGCTTCGGCGCGCAGACCGACACCTGGACGCTGGGTGGCGGCGTCGCTTATACGCCGAAGCCCAACATTGAGGTTCGCCTGGCCGGTGCAGTCGGTGTGCTCACCAGTGGTCATTCCGGCATAGTGATTGGCGAGAACGGAAAAATTATTGGTGACGACGCCACCTACGATTTTGGCAACGATCTGGTCACGGCATTTTCCGGCGGTATCAAGATCAAGTTCTAACCTGTTGAGAATTTTACAAAAAGGCCGGGCAATACCCGGCCTTTTTCATTTGGGCGGCTCTTGCCCGTGCGCCATTCATATAGGCCGCGTGCACATAAGCCGCGCTGTTGTCGCCCTCCTGCTATTG
>NZ_RZPF01000495.1:0-5117 GCF_004022735.1 Mesorhizobium sp. M7A.F.Ca.AU.001.01.1.1 | reverse complement strand
ATGTGAAGGGCATCGCCGTGCCTGTGAGACCTGCTTCCAGCCATTGCGGCCAGACCGTCGGGAGAAAGTCGATATAGTCTGATTTGTGGATGCGCTTGGCGGCGGCGAGGTCATGTTCGTGCGGCGCGATGATGGGACCCAGTTTCTCGCTTTCGACCCGCGCCTTGATGAATTCGGCCCTCGATGGCTTCTCGAAACCCGGCACGATGGCTGATGTGACCAGTTCCATTTGACCGGCATGGCCGGCGTGAAGGGGGGAGAAAACAGTCTTCATAAATTCCTCTCGAAGTGCGAAATCAGTCAAGATTCAAGATTGAGATAAGGGCTCACCAGAGCGAGCCACATTCTTTCCACATCGTCCTCGATGAGGTCGTATGTCTTGCGGTCTCTTTTCAGCCCGACAAGCCGGCAGGCGTGCCCGACGTCCATCATCAGCACGCCGAGCCGGCTGGCGACATTGTCTTCAAGCGCCGGGTTCACATGCTGCAGCCATGCGGCGTAGAGCGCGATGATCTGCTCGTCATATTCGTTCTGGATCGGCCTGAGGTCGGCGTTGCCTGAAATGGCCTCGATCACCGGCATCAGGCTGGCGTTTTCGAGGTAGAGTCTGGACGTGTCGATGAAGAGCTTGCGCACTTCCTGCCGAAACTCTTCACGGTTGGTGGGCGGGGCGACCTTGATACGCTTGGCGATCACCTCGGGAAAGGATGACAGCCAGCGCCGGGCGAGGTCCAGAAGAATGGCTTCCTTGTTGGGAAAGTATTGGTAGATCGAACCAACCGACAAGCCTGCGCGCTGCGCAATGGCCAGCGTCGTCGGCGTCTTGGTTCCTTGCTCCCGCGTCAAGACCAGCGCTGCGTCGAGAATCCGGTCGACCACCTTGCTGGAGCGTTTTTGCCGCGGCTGTTTGCGCGGTTCGAGCGCTATCCTGCTTTTGCGGTCGAGACTGCGCTTCACCGTCCGATGTCCTCGTTCCCCGCCCGGTCTCAACATGGTGGGAGCTTGCTGTCCACGATACATTCCAGATTCGGTATGTTGACAAACGCGAATAATCAGTCGCATTCTTTATCCACGCTGCCTCTTGGGATGACAAGGGGAATTTCCAAGACAGCGCGCTGGCATTCTTTTTCGTCCCATGGCGCCGCTCCGGTGGAGTGGCAGGTCGTTGGCCAAGAGGTTGTCGGTCTCAGTCAGTCGTCAAAAGCGCGGAGTCGCGATGTCTGTCACAGGTGCAGGTCACAATGCGGATCTGATCGTCATCAATGGTCGTGTACTGACCATCGACGACGACAATCCCACCGCCGAGGCCGTCGCCGTCAAGGACGGCGCAATCATCGCCATCGGCAGCCGCGCCTCCATCGAAGAGTTCAAGGGACCGGCCACCAAGGTAATCGACGCCAAGGGCGGCTCCGTCCTGCCGGGTTTCATCGAAGCCCACATGCATCTGTTTTCGGGCGGGGCTGAACTTGCCCACCTTCAACTCACCGGTATACATGGCTTCGAGGCGCTGCAGAAGGCGATCCGCGACTATGCGCCTACCCGGCCCGACGCGAAGATGCTGGTCGGCCAAGGCGTCGACTACACCGTGCTCGGCAGCGAGCGCGTGACGCGCCATCACCTCGACGCCATTTTGCCCGATCGTCCGTTCTGCATGGCGGCGCCAGACCATCACACCATGTGGGCCAACACCAAGGCGTTGGAAATGGCCGGCATCCTGCAGGGGCGTACGCTCGGCCCTGGCAATGAGATTGTCATGGGTGACGATGGACTGGCCGCCGGCGAATTGCGCGAAGGCGAGGCCTTTGGCCCGGTGCTCGACCTTGCCGGCGAAAGCCGGGTGCGGCTGGGGCTGTCGACCGGCGGCGAGCCGGACCCGATGCCGACGGCGGCCGAGCGGGACGCCGACCGCGACATCATGCGGCGCGGGCTCGCCTGGTGCGCCCGCCACGGCATCACCTCGATCCAGAACATGGACGGCAACCTCTATCAGCTTGAGCTGCTGGCCGAGATCGAAGCCGAGGAAGGCTTGCCCTGCCGCGTCAAGATCCCGTTCCACTACAAGAATTTCATGACGCTCGACATGCTCGACAAGGCATCTGATATGGCCGAAAGCTACAACAGCGAATGGCTGTCGTCGGGCATGGTCAAGGTGTTCTACGACGGGGTGCTCGATTCCTGGACAGCTGTCATGGTCGAGCCATACGCCGACCGGCCCGACTGGGTGGGCGAGCCGCTGTTCACGCCGCAACAATTCATCGATCTGGCCGTCGCGGCCGACAGGCGCGGGCTGCAGATCGCGGTGCACTCGATCGGCGACGGCGCGGTGCGCGCGGTGCTGGACGGTTATGAGGCGGCGCAGAAGGCGAACGGCAAGCGCGACAGCCGTCACCGGGTCGAGCACATCGAGGTCACCACCACATCGGATGTGCCGCGTTTCGCAGAACTCGGCGTCATTGCTTCCATGCAACCGCCGCATCCGCCCGGCGCCATGGATTTTCCGCTGGAGCCGACGGTGTCGCGCATCGGGCCGGCACGCTGGCCGCTGAGCTATGCCTGGCGGACCTTGAAGGATGCCGGCGCGCATGTCGTCTTCGCATCCGATTGGCCGGTGTCGCCGATCGATCCGATCCTGGGCATTCAGGCGGCAGTGTTGCGCAAACCATGGGCAGAAAGCGACCCGGACCAGAGTTTCTCGCTGCATGAAGCGATCGCCGGTTACACGATCGAGGGCGCCTACGCCGAATTCGCCGAGCACCGCAAGGGTACGCTGAGATCGGGCTACATGGCCGATCTGGTGGTTTTGTCGATGGATATCGAGAACACCGCCCCGGCCGATCTGCACAAGGTGCGGCCGGTGACGACGATTTGCGGCGGCAAGATCACCTATCAGGCCTGACTATGGCATGGGGCTTGCAGGCCTCAATGACTGACTGAACTGTGACCCAATGCCGGGCTTGCCAACCCACCGGCCATGTGGTCACATCGAACAGGGGAAGAGCTCCGCCAGCAAGAGCGGGGTCAACAGTGAGGCGTAATCGTGCCGGACAAACCGGATCGGAATGCGATTGAAGTAGTAAACGTCAGCAAAATTTTCGGATCAGGTGAGGGGCAGGTGGCTGCCCTCGACACGGTCTCGGTATCTATCCGCGAGAACGAATTCTTCACGTTGCTGGGGCCATCCGGCTGCGGCAAGACGACGTTGCTCAGGCTGATCGCCGGCTTCGATTTTCCAACCGCCGGTGAAATCCTGCTCTACGGCCAGGACATCGCGCCGCTGCCACCCTTCAAACGGCCGGTCAACACCGTTTTCCAATCCTATGCGCTGTTCCCGCACATGACGGTCGCCGACAATATCGGCTTTGGCCTGGAAATGCTGGGTAAGCCGAAGGCCGAGATCAAGGCGCGCGTCGCCGAGATGCTGAAGCTGGTCAAGATGGAGGCACTCGCCGGTCGTCGCACCAGCCAGATCTCCGGCGGCCAGCAGCAGCGCGTGGCCTTGGCCCGCGCCTTGGCACCGCAGCCGAAGGTGCTTTTGCTCGACGAGCCACTGTCGGCGCTCGACTACAAGCTGCGCAAGGAGATGCAGATCGAGTTGAAGCGGCTGCAGCACGAGACCGGCATCACCTTCATCTTCGTCACCCACGACCAGGAAGAAGCGCTGACCATGTCCGACCGCATCGCGGTCATGTCATCGGGCAAGATCCTCCAGGTCGGTTCGCCCTGGGATATCTACGACAAGCCGGCCGAACGCTTCGTCGCCGACTTTATCGGTGAAACCAACTTCCTGACGGCCGCCATCAGCGAGATGGCCAACGGCAAGGCGCGCGCCACGCTCAAGTCCGGTGCGACCATCGAGGCGACCGTGGCCCAGGGTTTCCAGCCCAAGCCCAATGCCACGGTCGTGGTTCGGCCTGAACACGCCAAGCTGACCAAGGCCAAGGGCGAACTGTCGGGGAGGGTCGATAATATCGTCTATTTCGGTACCGACACCCACATCCATGTTCATCTCGACAGCGGCGAACTCTTCACCGTACGCCAGCAGAACACGCGCAGCGCGGGCTGCGGTTTCGAGAAGGGCGACGCGGTCGGCATCCTCATCGGCAGCGATGCCGCCCAGGTCCTGAAGGACTGACGATGGCGACCGCGGAAGAAGTCGCCAAGGCAGCGGAGCGGCGCGATGTCCGTGACCGCTGGCTTTTGTCAGCACCAGCGCTGCTGGTCATTTTCCTCGCCGCGACCGGCCCTTTGCTGATCGTGCTCGTGTACTCGTTCCTGACGCCAGGCTCCTATGGCGACGTGAAGTGGCAGTTCTCGCCGGAAGCCTGGATAGCGGTGTTTCTGGAACGCGATATCTTCGACGACACGCTTTCGATCGCCGCCGCCCACGTCACCATCTTCCTGCGCTCGATCAAGCTCTCGGTGGTGACGACGATCGCCACCTTGGTGCTTGGTTTCCCGACCGCCTATTTCATGGCGACGCGCAGCGAAAAGACCCGCGATCTCTGGCTGTTCCTGATCACCATTCCGTTCTGGACCAACCTTTTGATCCGCACCTTCGCAGTGCTGCAGATCATCCGCAACGAAGGCATCATCAACACAATGCTGCTCAAGCTCGGCATCATCTCGGCGCCGATCCAGATCCTCTACACCGACACGGCGATCCTGATCGGCATGGCCTATGTCTACCTGCCGCTGATGGTGCTGCCGATCTACGCCAGCATGGAAAAGCTGGATTTCCGGCTGGTCGAGGCGGGCTACGACCTTTACGCCACGCGCTTCCAGGTGCTGCGGCGGATTATCTTTCCGATGGTCAAGCCGGGCGTCATCGCCGGCTCCATCCTGGTCTTCATTCCAGCGCTTGGCGCCTATGTGACGCCGAGCGTGCTTGGCGGCGGCAAGAACATGATGCTGTCCAACCTGATCGAATTGCAGTTCGGGCAGGGCCGCAACTGGCCACTCGGCTCGGCGCTGTCGATCGCCGTCATGATCATCGTCATGGTGGCGCTGCTTGCCTATGTGCGCAATGCCGGCAAGTCGGGGGTGCGTCATGGCTAAGAACTTTTCCATCAAGCACCAGCCAGGATTCAGCGCGATCGCCGCGACCTGCTTTATCGTGC
>NZ_RZPF01000494.1:0-5119 GCF_004022735.1 Mesorhizobium sp. M7A.F.Ca.AU.001.01.1.1 | reverse complement strand
CTTCAAGAAGTTCTGGTGGAAGCACTACAACCACCACCACAACCATCACCACAGGCACGGCAGGGTGATCATTTTCCTTTGATGGAGGGACCCAATTCCCCAAGAGGGCGGCTTCGGCCGCCCTTTTTGCGTTCGGCGATCACCTTGTGAAGTAGGGCGGCAAAGCTGCTGATCCCCGGCAAGCTACGGCATGCACACATTTCCAAGCAACTGGTCTTTGGCGATAGAGTGCATGGCAGCTTGGCGCATGCATTGCCTATGCGGCGCTGGTCCCGCTCCGTCTCGGCTTCGCCGAGCCAACGCTCGCCCACCAACGCTCCTTTCCTTTCCCTCCGGAGGGGGGAAGGTGGCGCTGCGAAGCAGCGACGGATTGGGGGACCCACCCGGCAATCGGGCCTCGGGCCGATCAGTCACCCCAGTCATAGCAGATATGTGCGTGGCATAGCCCCCAGCAAGTGGGGGAGATTGGCCGCATCAACGTCCTCGCCAACCCTTTCCAGTCGCCGTCAGCGTGGACCTCGGTCCATCCGATTTCCCAGCTCCAGAAAAATCAAAAAAGTTCGAACCTTTTTCCTGGCTGTGACGACAGATGATCAAGAGGCGGATGGATCGCCTCGGTCAACGAAGCAAGGAGATCGTCATGTTCAAGAACACACTCGTTTCCGGCCTTATCGCCACCGCCGTCGCCGCCGCCACGCTGGCCGGCACCGTGCAGCCTTCGGCCGCCCACAGCCATCACCACAACCGCGAAATCGGCATCGGCATTGCTGCCGGCGTCGGCGGCTTCGTCCTCGGCAGCCTGCTCGCCCAGCCGCGCACCGTCTATGTCGACGAAGGCGGTGGCTCGTGGCATGTCCGCCGCTGCTACGATCGCTATGCCAGCTACGACGCGGACTCCGATACCTATCTCGGCCACGACGGATACCGCCACTATTGCCGTCTCTGAGGGGAGGACCCGTTCAGCAACAGAGGGGCCCATGCGAGCCCCTCTTCTGTTGTCTGGATGGTAGCGGTGCGTGCTCCATCGGCCGCTTCAGCGCAGAACTGAAGGGATTGGTCCGGCGACAGATCGGACAGTGTACAGAGATTTTCCGAGCGTCTATCCTGGACCGCGAAACGCGGGGAGAGACCCTTGGACGAGCAGGACCCCAGGGAAGACCTGGTCGAAACGGTTTTCCGCAACGGCACCGTCACCACCGTCGGCATCCTGCTGGCGTTTTCGCTGGGCTTCATCACCCATTGGGCCGCCAACCCGATCCCGTGGCAGACCTACCATCTTGTCGCCGTCCTGCCGATCCTGGCCGGCATTGCCTTGCAGATGCGGGCGCTCTCGCTGCTGCTCGACACGAAATGCCTGCAGCGGCGCATCTATGAACGCGCCAACCGCATCTTCATGGCCGGCCTGATATTCACCGCCTGCGGCGTCGGCATGGCCATCCTTCTCGATTTCTTCGATATCGCGACCAGGAGCGCGCTGCCCGGGGCGGGCTGATCAGCCGGCTCGCACGCCGCCGATCATCCTGGTCACCTCGGCTGCCGCATCGCGCACCAGCGGGCCGATCTCGGCCAGCCGCTCCGGCGTCACCCGCACCGTCGGTCCCGACACGGAAACGCCGCCGATCGGCTCGCCGAATTCGTTGAAGATGGCGGCTGCCACGCAGCGCATGCCGGGGTGCCGCTCCTCGTCGTCGACCGACCAGCCGCGCTGCTTGATCCGCGCCAGATCGTGGGCAAGCGCCGAAATGTCGGACAGCGTCCTGTCGGTGAAGCGCTGCAGGCCTGCCTTGCGCAGCATGGTTCCGACGCGCTCCGGCTCGAGATGCGCCAGCACCGCCTTGCCGATGCCGGACGCATGGAAGGGGCTGCGCGTGCCCGGCCGGAAGAAGGCGCGGATCGCCTGATGCGTCTCGACCTGGCTGACGAAGACCACGCAATCGTCCTCGGCGACGCCGAGATTGGCGGTCTCGCCGGTTCTCTCCATCAGCTCCTGCATGACGACACGCGCGCGGTCGACCAGCTTGCGGCGGCGCAGGAAGGCCGCGCCCATACGGTAGGTCTCGACGCCGATCGACCACAGCTGGTCTGATGTGTCGAATTCGACCATTCCGTGGTTTTGCAGCGTCGTCAGCATGCGGTAGGCGGTGGAGGCGGCAAGCCCGCTCTGCGCCGATATCTCGCTCAGCGACAGGCCGCTGCCTTCCGCGACAATGGCCAGGATTCTCAGCGCCCGATCGAGCGACTGCACCGAACTGGCCTCCGAGGGCCCATTGAAAGCGCGCGGCCGGCCGCGCTGGCGTTTTTCCGTGGTTTCCATGGCGCCATTCTCGACCGATCTCGCCAAATGCACAATGAAAAAGTTTTTCACTAAAATCGCAGGCCGGATTCCTAGAAAACGGAAAATCCAATAAAATCAGCATATAGCCGTTGTTTTCTCTAAATGAAAAAATATTCTGAAAAAATTGAAAAATAGCCGGCGTGCTGGCATCCTCAGCCAATCCAACAATGACAAACCCGTGGAGGGCTGGAAAATGGCCAGGATGCGCGCTGTCGATGCCGCGGTTCTCGTTCTCGAAAAGGAAGGCATTTCCTGCGCTTTCGGCGTGCCGGGCGCGGCGATCAATCCGTTCTATTCGGCGCTGAAGGCGAGGGGAACGATCCGCCACGTGCTTGCCCGTCACGTCGAGGGCGCCTCGCACATGGCGGAAGGCTTTACCCGGGCCAAGGCAGGCAATATCGGCCTGTGCATCGGCACTTCGGGTCCGGCCGGCACCGACATGATCACCGGGCTCTATTCGGCCGCTGCGGATTCCATTCCGATCCTGTGCATCACCGGCCAGGCGCCGCGGGCGCGGCTGAACAAGGAGGATTTCCAGGCCGTCGACATATCAGCCATTGCCGCGCCGGTCGCCAAATGGGCGGTCACGGTCATGGAGCCCTATCTCGTCCCCATGGCGCTGCAGAAGGCCTTTCACCTGATGCGCTCGTCGCGGCCGGGTCCGGTGCTGATCGACCTGCCGGTCGACGTCCAGCTGGCCGAGATCGAATTCGACATCGATGCCTATGAGCCGTTGACGCCGTTCAAGCCGGCCATGACGCGCGCCCAGGCCGAAAAGGCGTTGACGATGCTCAACGCCGCCGAAAAGCCGCTGATCGTCGCCGGCGGCGGCATCATAAACGCCGATGCGTCGGATTTGCTGATCGAATTCGCCGAGATTTCAGGCGTGCCGGTCATCCCGACCTTGATGGGCTGGGGCGCGATCCCCGACGACCACCGGCTGATGGCCGGCATGTGCGGGCTGCAGACCTCGCACCGCTATGGCAATGCGACGATGCTGGAAGCCGATTTCGTCTTCGGCATCGGCAACCGCTGGGCCAACCGTCACACCGGCTCCGTCGATGTCTATACCAAGGGCAAAAAATTCATCCATGTCGACATCGAGCCGACGCAGATCGGCCGTGTCTTCGCGCCGGATCTCGGCGTCGTTTCGGATGCTGGTGCTGCGCTGAAGATGCTGCTCGACGTCGCCACCGAGTGGAAGACGGCAGGCAGACTGCGCGACTGGTCCGGCTGGGCGAAGGAATGCCAGGCTCGCAAGAAGACGATGAAGCGCAAGACGCATTTCGACCAGGTGCCGCTGAAGCCGCAGCGTGTCTATGAGGAGATGAACAAGGCGTTCGGCCGCGACGTCACCTATGTCACCACGATCGGCCTGTCGCAGATCGCCGGGGCGCAGTTCCTGCATGTCTACAAGCCGCGCAACTGGATCAATTGCGGCCAGGCCGGCCCGCTCGGCTGGACCTTGCCGGCTGCCCTTGGCGTGCGCGCCGCCGATCCCGACCGCACCATCGTGGCGCTGTCGGGCGACTATGATTTCCAGTTCATGATCGAGGAACTGGCGGTCGGTGCACAGCACAAGCTGCCCTATCTCCATGTCGTCGTGAACAACGCCTATCTCGGCTTGATCCGCCAGGCGCAGCGGGGTTTCTCGATGGACTTCGAGGTCGACCTTGCCTTCGAGAACATCAACCGGGCAGGCGATCCCGAGGCCGGCTATGGCGTCGACCATGTTGCCGTCGCCGAGGCGATGGGCTGCAAGGCGGTCAGGGTGCGCAAGCCGGAAGAGTTCGCCGGTGCCTTCAAGGAGGCGCAGCGGTTGATGAAAGAACACCGGGTTCCGGTTGTCCTCGAATTCATCCTCGAACGCGTCACCAACATCTCGATGGGCACCGAGATCGACAAGATCACCGAATTCGAGGAGCTTGCCGAGAGCCACGAAGATGCGCCGACGTCGATCGTCATGCTGGATTAGGCTTGGCGGAGAAAAGGAGAAAAAGAATGCCGCGTTTTTCAGCCAATCTTTCGATGCTCTTTGGCGAGCATGAGTTCCTCGACCGTTTCGATGCCGCCGCCCGCGCCGGCTTCAAGGGCGTCGAATATATCGGCCCCTATGACCATGCGCCCGATGTCGTCGCCGCCCGGCTGAAGAAGAACGGCCTGACCCAGGTGCTGTTCAACCTGCCGGCCGGCGACTGGGGCAAGGGCGAACGCGGCATTGCCGTGCTGCCGGACCGCGTGCCGGAATTCCGCCAGGGCATCGCCAAGGCGATCACCTACGCGCAGGCGCTCGGCTGCCAGCAGGTCAATTGCCTAGCCGGCATCGTGCCCACCGGCGCCGACCGCAAGGTGCTGGAGGACGTCTTTGCCGAAAACCTTGCCTTCGCGGCGGAAAAGCTGGAGCAGGCCGGCATCAGGCTGCTGATCGAGCCGATCAACACGCGCGATATCCCGGGCTTTTTTCTCAATTATACCGATCAGGCGTTGGCGCTTATCGACCGTGTCGGGTCGAAGAACCTGTTCCTGCAATACGACATCTATCACATGCAGATCATGGAGGGGGATCTCGCCCGTACCATCGAGGTAAACCTCGACCGCATCGCGCATATCCAGCTTGCGGACAATCCAGGCCGTCACGAGCCGGGGACGGGCGAGATCAATTTTCCCTTCCTGTACGAGCACATCGACCGCATCGGCTATTCCGGGTGGATCGGGGCGGAATACAAGCCGAAGGCCGGGACGGAGGCTGGGCTGGGGTGGTTTCAAGCATTAGCCGGGCAGGGA
>NZ_RZPF01000493.1:0-5124 GCF_004022735.1 Mesorhizobium sp. M7A.F.Ca.AU.001.01.1.1 | reverse complement strand
CGAGAACGCGCCACTCTATGGCATGCAGATCGGCTGGGGCCCGTACCTGCGCAATGTCGTCGCCACCGGCAACATCATCCGCAAGGCAGGAACCGGGATCGTCGTATCCGTGGTCGAGGGCGCCGGTACGGCCGTCATTTCAGACAATGTCATCGACGGCGCGCTGAACGGTGCGGTTGTCGGCCAGCGCTGGGCGGAGCCCGCGACAGGCGATCTCGCCTCGTCAAACGGTAGCGGCTACGCGCATCTGACCGTCGAGCGCAATCACGTCACTTGAGAGTTGCCGTCGGCCTCAGCGCTCCGACTTTGGCACCGTTGCGATTTTCGATGGGCGTGTTTGCCAATTCGAGCAGCTTCGCCGCCAAGGCCTCGTCGGCACGCAACAGTTTGGCAAGGACGGCGGCAACCATGGCTTCGCCGGCGCGGCCGGCGCCATCATCGCATTTGAGTGCGATGCCGAGGCCAAGTTCCGGAATTGCGGCACAATGGACGCCTTCGGCGCCGCCCTTCGTGAAAATCCGCCCTGGTGCGGCCTCCATCAACGCGACGTCTTCGCGGCCGCTGCCGGAAACGAAGAAGGGCTCGGCCATGCAGGCGGAAAGCAGCCGCTTTGCAGCCTTGGCTCGCTCTGGGCCAAAACCTGATGTCGTGGCCATGCGGGCAAAGCCGAGCGCGAAGCTCCTGAGCGGCACCGCGTAGGTCGGGATCGAACAGCCGTCGATGGCACGCTGGTCCTCACCATGGACAGCGCCCGTCACCGACTGCATGGCGTCGCGCACCATGTCCTGCAGGCCGTGTCCCGGCTTGACATAGCCGCGATGCGCAATGCCGGCGTGGACGCAGGTGCAGAGGAAGCCGGAATGTTTGCCGGAACAATTGTTGTGCAAGGCGTTCGGCGAGCCGCCGGCGCGGGCGAGCGCAATCTCGGCGTCATGATTGGATGGCCAATGCGTGCCGCATTCGAGCGCCGATCCGTCCAGCCCAGCCTTGGCCAGCATGGATCGCGCAAGGTCGACATGTGCCGGCTCGCCCGAGTGGGAGGCGCAGGCGAGCGCCAGTTCGCGGTTGCCGAAACCATAGGCATCCGCCGCCCCGCTTTCGACCAACGGCAAGGCCTGGATCGCCTTGACCGCCGAGCGCGGAAACACCGGCTTGGCCGTATCGCCGATCTCCCACACGGGCTTGCCGTCGCCATCGAAGACCGCGACTGAGCCGCGATGCGCGCTCTCGACGATCGCGCCGCGCAAGACTTCGATCAGAACCGGATTTGTCATGTCACCTCCCGCAAATGCGGGCGGTTTATCTGATCCGGTCGAGAATGGAAACGTAGTTGGCGACCGCCGCACCGCCCATATTGAAGATGCCGCCCAGTTTTGCGCCCGGCACCTGGATGCCGCTGGCCTCACCGACAAGCTGCATGGCGGTCAAGACATGCATGGACACGCCAGTGGCGCCGATCGGATGGCCCTTGGCCTTCAGCCCGCCGGACGGATTGACCGGCAGGCGACCATCCTTGGCCGTTGTGCCGTCCAACGCCAGCTTCGCCCCCTCTCCCGGCTTGGCAAGGCCCATCGCCTCGTACTCGATCAGTTCGGCAATGGTGAAGCAGTCATGCGTTTCGACGAAGGACAGATCGTCGAGCGTCACGCCGGCCGATTTCAGCGCCCGGTTCCAGGCCTGCTCGCAGCCTTCGAAGGTCAGAATGTCGCGCTTCGACATCGGCAGGAAATCCTGCACATGTTCGTTGGCGCGGAAGGCAACGGCACGGCGCATCTTCAGTGCCGTGGCGGTGTCGGCAAGGATAAGGGCGGCGGCGCCGTCGGAGACCAGCGAGCAGTCGGTGCGCTTCAGAGGACCGGCAACGAAGGGGTTCTTCTCGCTCTCTTGGCGGCAGAACTCATAGCCGAAATCCTTGCGCATCTGCGCATAGGGATTGTCGACGCCGTTCTTGTGGTTCTTGGCGGCAATCATGGCCAGCGCATCCGACTGATCGCCATAACGCTGGAAATAGGCCTGCGCGATCTTGCCGAAGACGCCGGCGAAACCCGCGGGTGTCTCGCCGTCCTCGGGCAGATAGGACGCCTTGAGCAGGTTTTTGCCGATCTCCGGCCCCGGCGTCGTCGTCATCTGCTCCGCGCCGACCACCAGCACGATGCGAGCGGCATTCGCGTCGATGGCGCGGATGCCTTGGCGGACCGCCGCCGATCCGGTGGCGCAAGCGTTCTCGACACGCGTCGCCGGCTTGAAGCGCAGCCGGTCGTCGGCCTGAAGCACCAGACTGGCGGTGAAATCCTGCGCCGAAAAACCGGCGTTGAAGTGGCCGAGCACGATCTCGTCGACCTCGTCGGGACCGATGCCGGCATGGTCGAGCGCGTCCGTTGCCACCTTGACGATGAGGTTTTCGAGCGTTTCGCCCTCAAGCTTGCCGAAGCGCGAATGCGTCCATCCGACGATGCATGCGGTCATGGCGGTCTCCATCCTTGGCGCCGGCCTGGCATGTCGGCTCACGGCGCATTTCGCATCTATTGTTCAAAGATAAACAATCGTGCCGGTTTCGTGAAGGGCTGGAGGCGTACAATCGCTTGGTACAGCCGAGATCGCGGCCGATTTTTTTGTTGATTGACGCGTCAATAAAAAATAATCCTGTTCTCTCAAAGGATCATGGCGAGATGCCGAAAATCGGAATGGAACCGCTGCGCCGCAAGGCGCTGATCGACGCGACGATCTCGGCGATCGGCGAGCGCGGTTCGCTCGACGTGACCATGTCCGAGATCGCCGGACGCGCCGGCGTGTCGTCCGCCCTTGCCCATCATTATTTTGGTGCCAAGGACGAGCTGCTCTTGGCGACGATGCGGCACATACTGGCGGAGCTTACAGCCGATACGTTGCGCGCCCTTGGCTCGGCCAATAGCGCGCGCGAAAGGGTCTCGGCGGTGGTCGCTGTCAATTTCTCCGACATCCAGTTCCAGCCGGAAACCATCGCCGCCTGGCTCGCCTTCTATGTCGAGGCGCAGAAATCATCGGCCTTGCGCCGGCTGCTCAAGGTCTACGCGCGGCGGCTGCACTCGAACCTGATGAGCGGGCTGACCGGGATCTTGCCCAGAGCCGAAGCCGACCGCGCCGCCGAAGCGACCGCGGCGATGATCGACGGGCTCTACATCAGGCGGGCGCTGAAAGACGGCGTGCCCGATGCCGCGACCGCGATCGCGCTGGTCGAGGACTATCTCGAAACCAAACTTGGCGAGCGGCGCAAACAGTGACAATGAAGCGAACCAATTTCCTGATCGTCATGGTCGACCAGCTCAACGGAACCCTGTTTCCGGACGGACCGGCGGAGTTTCTGCATACACCGCATCTGAAAGCGTTGGCCGCGCGTTCGGCGCGCTTTGCCAACAACTACACGGCCTCGCCGCTCTGCGCGCCGGGCCGTGCCTCGTTCATGAGCGGGCAATTGCCGTCGCGCACCGGCGTCTATGACAATGCCGCCGAATTCGCCTCATCGATCCCGACCTTTGCCCATCATTTGCGCGCCGCCGGCTACTACACCTGCCTGTCGGGCAAGATGCATTTCGTTGGGCCGGACCAGTTGCATGGTTTCGAGGAGCGGCTGACGACCGACATTTATCCAGCCGATTTCGGCTGGACGCCGGATTACCGCAAGCCCGGCGAGCGTATCGACTGGTGGTATCACAATCTGGGCTCGGTGACCGGTGCAGGCGTCGCCGAGATCACCAACCAGATGGAGTATGACGACGAGGTCGTGTTCCTGGCCACGCAGAAGCTCTATCAGCTTTCGCGCGAACAGGACGATGCGAACCATCGGCCTTGGTGCCTCACTGTCTCGCTGTCGCATCCGCACGATCCCTATGTCGCGCGCAAGCAGTATTGGGATCTCTATGAGCATTGCCGGGCGCTGGACCCGGAAACCGGGTTCATCGCGTATGACCAGCAGGATACGCATTCCCGGCGGCTGTACCACGCCAGCGACTATCCCTCTTTCGAGATCACACCGGAGCAGGTGCGTCGTTCGCGGCAGGGCTATTTCGCCAACATCTCCTATGTCGACGACAAGCTGGGCGAGATCCTGGACGTTCTCGAGCGTACACGCATGGCGGACGACACAATCATCCTGTTCTGCTCGGATCACGGCGACATGCTCGGCGAGCGCGGCCTGTGGTTCAAGATGAGCTTCTTCGAGGGTTCGGCGCGGGTGCCGCTGATGATTGCCGGCAAGGGCGTTCGCGCCGGGCTGATCGAGACGCCGGTCTCCAATCTCGACGTGGCGCCGACGCTTTGCGATCTCGCCGGCATCGACATCGCTGCGATCGCGCCGTGGACCGACGGCCAGTCGCTGCTGCCGCTCACCGAGGGCATCGAGCGCACCGCGCCGGTGTTGATGGAGTATGCCGCCGAAGGGTCCAATGCGCCTTTGGTGGCGATCCGCGACGGCAGATACAAATTCGTCCATTGCGAGCTCGATCCGCCGCAACTGTTCGATCTCGAAGCCGATCCGCTCGAACGGGACAATCTGGCCGACGACGCGGCCAATGCGGGCCTGGTGGCGGCATTCATGGACAAGGTCCAGACACGCTGGGACATGGCCGGCTTCGACGCCGCTGTCCGCGAAAGCCAGGCGCGCCGCTGGGTCGTCTATCCGGCGCTGCGCAACGGCGCCTATTACCCCTGGGATTTCCAACCCCTGCAAAAGGCGTCCGAGCGTTACATGCGCAATCACATGAACCTCGACAATCTCGAAGAGAGCAAACGGTATCCGCGAGGCGAATGATGTCAGACCTTCTCGTCCCCTCCCTTGACCATCTCAAGCAGGCCTATGCCGTCACCTCCAGGGCGACGCAGATCACGCCGCTGCTGGAATCGACGGCACTAGCCCGCGAGACCGGCGCCGCCCGCGTCTTCATCAAGCCGGAATCGCTGCAATGGGCCGGCTCATTCAAGGTGCGCGGCGCCTATTGGCGCCTGAAGCAGCTTTCAGTTGACGAAGCGAAGAAGGGCGTCGTCGCCTACTCCTCCGGCAATTTCGCGCAAGGGCTGGCGGCTGCCGGCCAGGCGCTTGGCGTTCCCGTCACCATCGTCATGCCGATCGACGCACCGGCCGCCAAGCGT
>NZ_RZPF01000492.1:0-5132 GCF_004022735.1 Mesorhizobium sp. M7A.F.Ca.AU.001.01.1.1 | reverse complement strand
CCTCGACGCTTCGCTGCCGCAGCTTGCCGAGCCGGGCGAACTGGGCGAGATCGGCATTGCCGGCATCGGGCTCGCGGTCGGCTATCTCAACCGGCCCGACCTGACCGAACAGAAATTCATCGCCGATTTCGTCGGCCTGCCGAACAACCCGTCCAAGCGCATCTACCGCACCGGCGACCTTGGCCGCATCAACGACCAAAGCGAGATCGAGTATAACGGCCGCATCGACACCCAGGTGAAGATCCGCGGCTACCGCATCGAGCTCGGCGAGATCGAGGCGGTGCTGCTCGACCAGCCCGAGATCGCTCAAGCCGCCGTCACCACCTGGGAGATCGAGCCCGGCCGCGTCGAACTCGTCGCCTATTTCGCAGCGAAGGCCGGCCAGACGGCGATCTCGCGCGCGGACCTCGCCAGGACGATGAAGCGGCGGCTGCCGGACTACATGGTGCCCTCCTATCTCGAGGAGCTGCCGGCGATCCCGATGACGGTTTCCAACAAGGTGGATTTGCGCCAGCTGCCGAAGCCGACAAGCGTGCGGCTTTCGGGCGATCGCGCCATGGTCGCGCCCGCCAATGACGACGAGCGTTTCCTGGCCGACGCGCTGGCCGCGGTGCTGAAGTTCGACGAAGTGTCCGTCGAGGACAATTTCTTCGACGATCTCGGCGCCAACTCGCTGCTGATGGCGCATTTCTGCGCCCGTGTGCGCACCAGGAAGGAATGGGCGACGGCGTCCATGCGCGACATCTACCTCCACCCGACCGTGGCGCGGCTGGCGCTGCATCTGGGCGTAGCGGACGAGATGACGACGGCCACCAACGAGCCCGTCCTCACGCGGCGGGCCTCCAATCTTGCCTATTGGACCTGCGGCGCCGCACAGCTGATGTTCTACGGGCTCTACAGCTATGGCGCCCTGTGGGCGATCAATGGTGGTCTCAACTGGATGTACGACGCGCTCGACGATCCGCTGCAGCTCTACATCAGGTGCGTGGCGCTTTCGGCCGCCGTGTTCTTCGGCATGTCGGGTTTTGCCGTCCTCGCCAAATGGGTGCTGGTCGGCCGCTGGAAGGCGGAAGCGTTTCCCATCTGGGGCGTGCGTTACTTCCGCTTCTGGGTGGTCAAGACGTTGATCCGCACCGCGCCCGTCGTGCTGTTCCGCGGCAGCCCGCTCTACAGCATCTACCTGCAGCTTCTCGGCACCAGGCTCGGCAAGAACGCCGTCATCGAATCGAAATCCGTGCCCGTCTGCACGGATCTCATCTCGATCGGCGCCAACACCATCCTGCGCAAGGAATCGATGATCCTCGGCTTCCGGGCGCAGGCCGGCTATATCCACACCGGGCCGCTGACCATCGGCCGCGATGCCTTTGTCGGCGTCGGTTCGACGCTCGACATCGACACCAGGATCGGCGACGGCGCCCAGCTCGGCCATTCGTCCTCGCTGCACCGCGGCCAAAGCATCCCCGACGGCGAACGCTGGCATGGCTCGCCGGCCGTGCCGACCACGGCCGACTATTGCAAGGTGCGCAATGTCGATCCGTCCAACATCCGGCGCTTCCTGTTCGAAGCGGTTCAGCTGATCGGCCTGTTTGCCATCGTCACTCCCTTGCCGCTCCTGTTCCACAGCTATTGGGAAAATGTCGGCGACGACTACCAGGAAACCATCGGCGTCGTCGCGATCGGCACCACGGTGACGCTGTTCGGCTACATGGCCGCATCCTTCCTGGCGGCGACGCTGGTGCCGCGCCTGGTCAGCCTGCTGTTGAAGCCAGGCCGCACCTACACGCTGTACGGCTTCCGCTACTGGCTGCAGACCGTCGCTGAATTCTCCAGCAATTCCCGCGTGCTCGGCCTGCTGGCCGGCGACAGCTCGGCCATCGTGCACTACATGCGAGCGATCGGCTGGAATCTCAACAAGGTGGTGCAGACCGGCTCCAATTTCGGCTCCAACCAGCAGCACGAAAACCCGCTTCTGTGCGAGATCGGCACCGAGACCATGGTGTCGGACGGGCTGTTCATGATCAACATGCACAAATCCGCCGCCGCCTTCAGGCTCGAGCCGACGAGGATCGGCGAGCGCAATTATCTCGGCAACAACATCTACTATCCGCCGGACGGCCGCACCGGCGACAACGTCCTGCTCGGCACCAAGGTGATGATCCCCATCGACGGGCCGCTGCGCGAGAATGTCGGGCTCTTGGGTTCGCCTGCCTTTGAAATCCCGCGCATGGTGAACCGCGACAAGGAACTCATCGCCGGCATCGACGAGGACGACCGGCGCCGGCGCATCCCATTGAAGAACCGCCACAATCTGGTGACGATCCTGCTGTTCGTGGCAACGCAATGGGTCATGCTGTTCGCCACGCTGGCGATCTGGGACCGGGCGCTGAACTACTACACCGAATGGGCTGAAGTCGCACTGTTCGTCGCCGTGCTGCTGACCTCGGCGATCACCATTCCGTTCTACATCTTCGTGGAACGGGCAAGTCTTGGTTTCGGCAGGCTGAAGCCGCAGATGACGACGATCTATGACGTCGCGTTCTGGCGTCATGAACGCCACTGGAAGCTGGCGGATTCGCCGATCGTGCGGCTGTTCGCCGGCACGCCGTTCCGGCCGATGATCCTGCGCATGCTGGGCGTCAAGATCGGCAGCCGTGTCTATGACGGCGGCAGCAATCTGACAGAACGCTCGCTGGTGGAGATCGGCGACGACGCCACCCTCAACGAGGGCTGCGTCATCCAGGCCCATTCGCTGGAAGAAGGCGCCTTCAAGTCCGACTTCATCCGCATCGGCAAGGGCTGCACGCTCGGACCCTCCGCCTTTGTCCACTACGGCGTTGTCATGGGCGAAGGTTCGGTGGTCGATGTCGACTCCTTCGTCATGAAGGGCGAAGAGCTGGAGCCCAACTCCATATGGCGCGGCAACCCGGCCAAGCTGCATCGCTTCGTCGAACCGATCACCGAGTCCTCGGCCAAGGCATCGGCTTGAACACCGAGGACATCCGTCTCGTTGCCGTGACCAGGGCCAACCGCGCTCTGGTGGCGGCCCTGGAACTGGCTCCGGAGCAGAGGGATTTCGTCGCCGGCAATTCGGAGTCCCTCGAAGAAGCCGAAACCGACGAAGACGCGCGGCCGCGCGCCATCATGGCTGGGACCCGTGTCGTCGGTTTCCTGATGTACGATGCGTCGGACAACGAGGCGCTGGTCTACCGCTTCATGATCGACCGCGCCCACCAGGGCAAAGGCTATGGCAAAGCCGCATTGCGCGCCTTGCTCGACGAGATCGGAAATCTCGGCCATATCAGGGAGGTTTCGATCTGCTACGAGCCCGAGAACGAGGCCGCACGCCACCTCTATCGCGCAGCCGGCTTCGTGGAACAAGGCATCGACGAGGACGGAGAAATGATCGCCGTCCTGCCGATGGTCGATCGTTGACGCCGCCCGTTGCGAATTCATCGGCGGAAACGACCCTGCTGGAGGCTATGGCCGCGATCGCGCCGAGCGGTGTCCGGATCGGATGCCGCCTGATCCGCGAAGGCGATGAAGCCCATCTGCTGCCCATGGAAGCCCGCTCTATCGCGGCGCGCCAGCTTGCCATGCGGCGCGCCAGCGGCGCTGCGCGCTGGATCGCGCACGGACTGCTGGCGGAGCTTGGCGTCGGCGACGTCGCCATCCTGCGCGCGCCAACCGGCGCGCCGGTCTGGCCCGAGGGAATAATGGGTTCGCTCGCGCACGACGACGACATGGCGGTAGCGGCGGTTGCACCGGTTGGCGATATCGCCTCGCTCGGCATCGACGTCGAGCCCGCGCAGCCTCTCCCGGATGATATTTTGGCGCTCGTGACAACACCCGCGGACCGCACCGACGCAGCCGACCGGCATCTTGCCGGCCGCATCCTTTTTGCCGCCAAGGAAGCCGTCTACAAGGCCGTCTATCCGCTCGATCGCGAGGTGCTGGGCTATGAGGACATCACCGTCGACCTGAACGCAGGCCACGCGACGACGAAGACAGGCCGCAAGGCCAGGCTCGCCTACTGCGTTGCCCCGCGCGTGGTGGTGCTGGCGTTTGTCGAGAAAGACAGGGGTTAGCGCGCAGTCCTATTCGCCAACGATCTCCGTATACGCCCTCACCTCGCCATCCAGCCCGCGCAGCCGCCAGTTCTCGCCCTCCCGTCCCTCGACATGGCAAGGCCCGATCGGCACCTTGCCGCCGCCTTCCGGCAGGTCGAGCACATAGACGGGGTTGCAGATGCCCGACAGTCGCGCCCGCAGCGCTTCGGTCAGCGCCTGCCCCTGCGCAATCGTCGTGCGCCGGTGCGCCATGCCGCGCGCGAGGTCGCCATGGTGCAGGTAATAGGGTTTGACGCCGAGGCGATACATCAGCTCGCGGCAGAGCTCCTCCAGCGCCTCGACGCTGTCGTTGACGCCTTTGAGCAGAACGCTCTGGTTGAGCAGCACGAAGCCGGCTTGCCGCAGCGTGCGACAGGCGGTTTCCGTGGCCTGAGTGATTTCCCGCGCGTGGTTGAAATGGGTGACGATGGTGACCATCAGCCGGCCCTGCAGGGCCGCAACCAGCCCCGGCGTGATGCGCGACGGCAGCGCCACCGGAACGCGCGTGTGGATGCGCAGCAGCCGCACATGCGCGATCGCTTCGATGCGCGCGCGGATTTCGGCCAGCGCCTTGTCGGGCAGCGACAGCGGATCGCCGCCGGTCAGGATCACCTCGCGGATTTCGGGGTGATCCGCGATATAGGCCAGCGCCGGCTCCAGCGCCTCGCGCGTATAACCCCTGCCGATCGAGGTCAGCGATTCCTTGCGGAAGCAGAACCGGCAATAGACCGCGCATTGGTAGGTCGGGAACAACAGCACCCGGTCGGCATGGCGATGCGTCAAGCGCGGCACCGGGCTGAAGTCATGGTCGGCGATCGGATCGTCGAGTTCGCCTTCCGCTTCCTCAAGTTCTTGCGGAGACGGGATGACCTGCGCCCGGATCGGATCAGCCGGGTCGTTCCAGTCGATCAGGTCGAGATAGGCTTTGGGCGCGCGCACCTTGTGGTTCGCCGCCGCGGCCTGGGCGGCTGCGCGCTCGGCTGACGACAGCGGGAGGCGGTCAAGGTCGCGGACGTGGCGCACCCC
>NZ_RZPF01000491.1:0-5137 GCF_004022735.1 Mesorhizobium sp. M7A.F.Ca.AU.001.01.1.1 | reverse complement strand
ACATAGTCGCCCTCGGCAATCAGGTCGGCGGTGGCCCAGAAGTTGAGGTCCGGGAAGGCGGCGCGGAAGTCGGCCATGAAGGCCTTGATGTCGTCGCGGCCGCGGCGCGGCTCGTGCAGCGAATATTTCAGCAGCATGTCGGGTGCCGCGATCTCGTCGACGACCGACAGATCGCAACGTTCACCCCAGAAGTGGGTGAACCATCTGACGACGACGGCCTTGTTGTCTTCTTGCTTGGTCATTGGAAGGTCCTTGTTGTTGTCGTGCATGGGATCATCGGCGCCGCCGATGATCCAGGGGTCACCGGCTTGCGCCGCTGACCTGGGCAGCAGTAGGACGATCCGCCAGACACAAAACTCCGGTTCCTGCCGGCCAATCGAAAAGGCGGGTTCGGCGCCGGGCAGGGCCGCCTGGGCCGGAACCCGTTCCGCTGAGCCCAAGCATGGCTGCCCCGCCTCAGCTAGACCCTGGAAATCGGATGGCCACGGGAGAAGGCGATGGCAATGAAGAAGACCTATGAAAAGCCGAGGCTCGAGAAGCGCGAAAGACTGTCCGGCGTGACGGCGGGCAATGTCGTGTCGTCGACCTGGGGAAATTGACGGCTGCCTGGAGTAGTTCGGTACGGCCTTGATGAACAGGGGCTCCCAATCAGACGTCGACACTCCGCCCGCGCGGTAACTGTTTCTTCTCTGGTTTTGCCGCAGATTGCGCCGCGGTGGAGCAGGCGAAGCAGACGATGGCGCGTCAGGGTAAGAAAAGTCGCAATGGAACGTTCTGGGCAAAAGCCCTGGAGCGCGCGCATCTTGGCGTCTGGGACTGGGATCTTGTGACCGGCGACTGCTTTTATTCCGCGACCTGGGCGCGGATGCTAGGCTACGATGAGAGCGAATTGGCCAACACCAGCGACCTTTGGCTGCAACTGACCCATCCCGACGACCGCGAGCGGGCGCTGGCCAGCGGCGACCGCCACATTGCCGGCCTGACCGACGCCATCGAGACCGAATTGCGGCTGAAGCACAAGCAGGGACATTGGGTATGGGTGCTCGATCGCGGCGGCGTCGTCGAGCGCGACGCGATGGGAAAGCCGCTCAGGCTGATGGGTGTGCAGACCGACATCTCCAAGCAGAAGGCCGCCGAGGCCGAACTCGAGCAGGTCAATGTGCGGTTTCGCCTGGCGCTCGCCGCCAGCGGCACCGGCATCTGGCACCACGACCTCGCGGGCGGCAAAAGTTATTGGGACCAACGCACCAGGGAGATTTTCGGGCTCGTCTCCGACACCGCCGAAGTCGAGCGCGACCACTGGTTCGGCTATCTGCATCCGGACGACAAGGAGGCCGCGTCGCGCGCGCATCTGGTGCCGCTCGAAACGGACAAGGTCACCGCCGTGCAATACCGCATCGTGCGGCGCGACGGAGAGGTCCGGCACATAGAATCCCTGCT
The DNA here is from genome assembly GCF_004022735.1 of Mesorhizobium sp. M7A.F.Ca.AU.001.01.1.1. Taxonomy (NCBI): domain Bacteria; kingdom Pseudomonadati; phylum Pseudomonadota; class Alphaproteobacteria; order Hyphomicrobiales; family Phyllobacteriaceae; genus Mesorhizobium; species Mesorhizobium sp. M7A.F.Ca.AU.001.01.1.1. The sequence continues at coordinate 3,697 of NZ_RZPF01000491.1, read as the reverse complement.
GCGTTTCATCGCCGACCCGCAAATCCGGGACCGCCGGCTGGCGGGGCAGATCCTGGGCACGGTGCGCGATATCACCGAAGACAAGCAGCGCGAGCAGGAGCTTGCCTATGCGGCCCGCCATGACGCGCTCACCGGTCTCTTGAACCGCGCCGCGTTCGACCGGCTGCTGGCCGATCATATCGCGGCCGCGCAGTTGCTGCCGCTTTCCGTGTTCTATGTCGATCTCGACTACTTCAAGGCGCTCAACGATTTTGCCGGCCACGCGGCCGGCGACCTGGCACTGAAAAGCGTTGCGCAAGGCATTCTGGGCTGCCTTCCCGCGACGGCGCATGCCGCGCGCCTGGGCGGTGACGAGTTCGCGCTGCTGATGCCCAATTGCGATGCGGCGCAGGCCGGGCGGCTGGCCGACGCGGTACTTGCCGCGGTTCGCGATGCCGAACTTGGATCGACGGCCACGTCGCGCAAGCTGGCGGCCTCGATCGGTATCGCTTTCGTCGATGACGCCGACACGACGGTGGCCGACGCGCTGGCCTGTGCCGACGACGCCTGCTATGCGGCCAAGGCCGCCGGGCGAAACCGATTTGCCGTCTTCTCCACCGATACGGCATCGGGTTCGGGTGGCCTCAACGCGGCGCGCATCGTCGCCGATACCGTCGATGCCATGGAAGACGGCAGGCTGAAGCTGTTTGGCCAGGAAATCCATCTTCTGGGCCGTCCCTGGCAGGAAAGCCGTCATGTCGAAGTCTTGGCCAGGCTCGCCGCACGCAACGGCCGGCTGGTGCCACCCGGCGAGTTCATTCCGGTGGCCGAGCGGTTCGGCATCGCGTCGCGGCTCGACCGCTGGATCATCCGCACCGCGCTGTCGCGGCATGGTGCCGCCTTGCGTTCGGGGGCGCTGACGCTTGGCTTCAATCTGTCGGCGCAGACGCTGAGCGATCCGCAGCTTTGGGACTTCGTCGACAGCGTCATAGAAGAAACCGGGGCGCCGCATTCGGGCATCGGCTTCGAGATCACCGAAACCGCCGCCGTCACCAATTTCGATGCCGCCGAACAGTTCGTGCGCAAGGCGCGCGAGCGGCGTTGCCGGGTCGGCCTCGATGATTTCGGAGCCGGCATGAGCTCGTTCGAATATCTCCGGCGGTTCCCCGTCGACACGATCAAGATCGACGGTTCCTTCATCGAGCACATCACGCAAAGCCGCTTCGACCGCGAGATCGTGCTGGCCATCACCAGCATTGCCCGTAGCCTCGGCTGCGACGTGGTCGGTGAGAAGATCGAACGGCAGGACACGCTGGCCATGTTGAGCGACATGGGGGTCGCCTTCGGCCAGGGATTTTTGCTGCACCGGCCGGAGCCGCTCGAGCGAATTGTCGCGCGCGCAACCAAGGGAGCGACGGCCCGCAAGGCATCGTGATCCGGGTGCGGCGAGTTTCAGGCCAGGCCGGACTGGCCTGAAACTCGACACTTTCTATCCGGTTCGCCGCGCCGTCGATTGCGGGAACTCCAGCACTCCAGCCTCGGGTCGCCTGTGCTGCGCCTCCGTCACCGCTTCGATCAACAGATCGAGCGCGTCACAGGCGGCACGGCTCGTCTCGTCATTGCCCTGCAGATAATGATAGGCGCGTTCGAGGTGGATGCGGGCGGCTGAAAAATCGCTGGTCAATGGTCCCTCCATGATCCCGCCCTAAAAAGAGCTTGCCGGAGACGAGGGAACGCCGGGTAAATATCCACAAGCGGCTTTTATTCAAATGCCGCCGAATGTTGTGAGCAGACGCGCGGCGTTGAAGCTGCCGATCTCCCCTACGAGGGGGAGATTGGCAGTTTCAACGCCGCACAGCTACACTGCGGCCCCTTGCGCAAGGTGACATCGATGATCGTCCAGGCCTGCATCAACGGCGCGCGTCCGCGCGATTTCCACCCGAAGCTGCCGCTGACTGCCGAGGCAATGGCCAGCGATGCGGCAGCCTGCGTCGCCGCTGGAGCGGCCGAACTGCATATCCATCCGCGCGGCACCGACGGACGCGAAAGCCTGGCAGCCGTCGACGCCACGGTGCTGGCGGTGCGCCGGACCTGCCCGGGAACACTGGTTGGCGTGTCGACCGGCGCCTGGACCGAGAACGACGTCGAGCGGACCCGAGCGGCGATCGCCGGCTGGCGAGACCTGCCTGACTATGCTTCGGTCAACCTGTCCGAACCGGATGCGCCCGCCGTGATGGAGTTGCTGCGCCAGCGTGGTGTAGGCATCGAGGCGGGGCTAGCCGTCGTCGCCGATGCCGAGCGCTTCGTAGCGCTTCCTGGCCACAACCAGGTGCTGCGCATTCTGATCGAGATCGATATCCCCGACCTGTCCGCTGCACTCGATGAAGCGCATGGCATCGCCGCCGTACTCGAGCGCGCCGGGGTAGGGCGGCCGATCCTGCTGCATGGCGTCGACACGACTGTCTGGCCCCTCGTCGAGCTTGCGCATCGCCAGCGCTGGTCGACACGGGTCGGTCTGGAAGACGGCAAGACGCTCGCCGATGGCAAGACAGCCAAGGACAATGCGGAAATCGTCGCTGCCGCCGTGGCGATCTTTCGCGGTGCGCCCGTCGTTGCCTCATAGGCAAGCGGCTTGACGTCTCCGTGCGTGCGAAGGTCTCACGACAAAGGTCGTCGCTCTCCGGCATCCAGCAACCATTGCCGCACGGCTTGCGTCGGCTCGGGGTGGCGCTGTTTTCTCGGCATCACGACATAAAAATCCTGCGTGCCGCGCATTTCGCCGCTGACGGGCTGAACCAGACGGCCGGCGGCGAGGTCGGCGGCGACGAGAAAGCGGCTGGCCAGCGCAATGCCCTGGCCGGCCACCGCCGCGTCGATGGCGAGGCCGGTCTGGTTGAAGCGCATGCGTTTGAGTTCGGTCGTCATCTTCAGGCCGACGGCCTTTTCCATGAATTCCGGCCACAGATTGTGGGCATCGTGCAGCAGTACGTGGTGCTGGATTTCGGAGGCCGCGATCTCGATCGCGCCGGCCGGCAGCAGGGCCGGGCTGCACACGGCGACGATCTGCTGGGGAAACAGCAGGTCGACGACCAGCCCGGCGCCGAAGGGTGGGCGGCCCTGCCTGACCGCGATGTCGACGCCATCGGCCTGGAAGCTCGACAGGCTTTCGCTGGCCAGTACGCGCAGGTCGACCAGCGGGTGGTGCGCGACGAAGTCGTGCAGTCTCGGGATAAGCCATTTGGTGGCGAAGCTCGGCGTCACGCTGATCGTCAGCCGCGCCGGCTCGGGACGAAGCAGCAGCGTCGCCTCCGAGATCAGGTCGAAGGCGCGGCGGATGTTGGGGACATAGGCGCGGCCCTCATCGGTCAGCGCCAGGCCGCGCGGCAGCCGCTCGAACAGCTTCGTGCCGAGATCGGCCTCCAGCCCGCGAATGTGCTGGGCGACCGCCCCTTGCGTGACGTTGAGCTCTTCGGCCGCGATGCGGAAGTTGAGATGACGCGCCGAGGCTTCGAAGGCGCGCAGCGCATTCAACGGCGGCAAGCTGAGGAAGGTTTCGGGCATGCAGTAGTTTTTCTACAGGTTGATTTCAGGCATTCTGGTTCGAACCGACGGGGAAAACCAGCTATATCGACGCTCAACTCCCGAAAACACCGCTTGCGGTGCCCGCAAACCCTGAGAGGAAAATCCGATGAGTGTAGAAAAAGTAGCTGTGGTGGTG
>NZ_RZPF01000048.1:0-15199 GCF_004022735.1 Mesorhizobium sp. M7A.F.Ca.AU.001.01.1.1 | reverse complement strand
GTGTCGGGCAGCCTGTCGATCATGGCGGCCAGCAGGCGCACCATCTCGGCGCGCGCCGCGGCAATCGCCACACCGGTTTCGGCCATCTGCGTCTCGATAGCGTCGAACCAGCGGTCGTCCCGAGAGCTTTCGGTAAGCAGTCGGTTACGACCGCGCATCGCCTTCTCGTAGTCGATCGCACGTTGCCCGTGGCCGGGGTCGATCGCCAGCACCAGCCGGTCGAGGAAGCGCCGGCGATCCGCGGCCGGTCCGGTGAATAACGCGTCCATGGCTGGCGTCAGCCAAACCACGCGCAGCCATTCCAGCATGTCCTCGGCCGAACGCGCCGAAGCTCCGTTGATGCGTACCCGCCTGCCGCCTTCGCCGGCGGTGTCACCGCCGGAAATGCCTGTTCCGATCTCGACCTGGCCATCAGGTCCGTCGAGCCGGGCATGCAGCGCAAAGCCGCCGTCGCCGCCCTCGCGCGCGACATCGGCGTAGGGCGCGCGGCGCAAGCCACGTCCCGGTGTCAAAAAGGAGATCGCTTCGAGGAGATTGGTCTTGCCGGCGCCGTTGTCGCCGGAAAAAACCACGGCACCTGGCGCCAGATCGATCGTCAGCGCCGCATAGTTGCGGAAATTAGTAAGTGTTAGCTTACTTATATGGTTCTGTGCCGGCAACCGCTATCCGCCTATAGAAGTCGCCGTAAATATCGCGCTTGCCGCCGGTCCACAACAGGACCGAAGTGCTGACACCGCGCCGCTACACGCGCATCGGCATCAGCACATAGAGTGCGGTCTCGTCGGCCATGTCGTGGATCAGCGTCGGCGAACCGGCATCCGCCAGCATGAACTTGGCCTCCGTGCCGGTCAGCTGCGCGGCAACGTCGAGCAGGTACTTGGCGTTGAAGCCGATCTCGATCGGATCGGATGAATAGTCAGCGGACAGTTCTTCGGTGGCGCTGCCTGAATCCGGATTGTTGACCGCAAGCGTCACCTGACCCTCGCTGATCGACAGCTTCACCGCGCGACCGCGTTCGGAAGAGATGGTCGAAACACGATCGACGGCGGCGGCAAAGCTCTGGCGGTCGATGATCAGCTTCTTGTCGTTGCCTGTCGGAATGACCCGCTGATAATCGGGGAAGGTGCCGTCGATCAGCTTCGAGGTCAAAACCACGCTGCCGATGGTGAAGCGGATCTTGGTGTCCGACAGTTCGGTGGTCACCGCAACATCCGGATCGTCGACAAGCTTCTGCAGCTCGCTCACCGTCTTGCGCGGAATGATGATGCCCGGCATGCCCTCGGAACCCGCCGGCGCGTCGATCTCGGCGCGCGCCAGGCGGTGGCCGTCGGTCGCCACCGAGCGCAGCTTCAGCTTGCCGCCAACCTCATGCGTGTGCAGGTAGATGCCGTTCAGGTAATAGCGTGTCTCCTCGGTGGAGATGGCGAACTGGGTCTTCTCGATCAGGCCTTTCAGGGCAACCGAGTCGAGACGGAAGATATGCGAGAAGGATCCGGCCGAAAGCTCCGGGAAGTCGGATTGCGGCAGGCACTGAAGGCGGAAGCTCGAGCGGCCGGACGTCACCGTCATGGCGTTGCCGTCCTCGTCCGTCTTCAGCATCACCTCGGCGCCATCGGCGAGCTTGCGCACGATGTCGTAGAGCAGATGTGCCGGGACCGTCGTCGCCCCGCCGCGCTCCACCTTGGCGGGCGTCGCTTCGGTCACCTCGAGGTCGAGATCGGTTGCCTTCATTTCAAGGCTGGCGCCTTCGGCGCCGAGCAGCACGTTGGACAGGATCGGTATGGTGTTTCGCCGCTCGACCACACGATGGACGTGGTTGAGCGACTTCAGGAGATTTGACCGTTCCAGGATAACACGCATGACGAAACAGGCTCGCTTGAATGAATGACGGGTCACCAGTGAGCGGCGTCCCGCGAAAGGTCTGAATAGGCTCAGAATCTGCGTAAACTGACAGGAAAAAACCAGCAAACGCAAGCCCGCGCCGCCGGTTCAGGCCGGCTACGCGGGCTTTCTGGGGATAACGCGCCCGAAGTCCGCGAGCCAGTGTCGAAAAACCGAAATCCAGATCGCTTCCAGGCGATGCCACGAGCCCGATGCAGGCCCGGCGCCGCACTGGCAAGCCATTGAATCCCGGCGTTGTTTCGGTTCGGCCCTCCCGGAGGGTCAGGCCTGATCGTTGATCAGCCGCCTCAGAAGCTCAAGTTCCTGCGCCAGCGTGTTGTCGTTGCCGGAAAGGTCCTCGATCTTGCGCACGGCATGCAGCACCGTGGTGTGATCGCGGCCGCCGAAACGCCGTCCGATCTCGGGTAGCGAGCGCGGCGTCATCACCTTCGACAGGTACATGGCGACCTGCCGCGGCTTGACGATGGTGCGCGTGCGCCGGTTGGACAGCAATTCGGTCTTCGACACATTGTAGTGACGCGCCACGATGCGCTGGATGTCCTCGATACGGACACGCTTCGGCTCGCCTGTGCGATAGATGTGGCCGAGGATTTCGTCGATCCGGTCGATGGTGATCTGCGGCTCGAAGGATTGACGGAACAAAAGCTGATTGAAGGCGCCTTCCAGCTCGCGTCCGCTGCCGGTCACGGTGCGGGCGACGTGATTGAGGATCTCCTCCGAAATGTCGAGGGATGCGTCGTCGCTCCTGGCCGTGGCAAGGCGCAATTTGAGCATGCCGAGGCGCATGGCGAAATCGGGCGCCGACATTTCAAGCGCGACACCGCCATTGAGGCGCGAACGGACCCGCGGTTCGAGCGATTCCAGTTCCGATGGTGGCCGGTCGGCAGCGACGACGACCTGCTTGGCGCTGTCGAGCAGCATGTTGATCAGGTGGCAGAATTCATGCTGGATCGACTTGCCCTGCAGGAACTGCATGTCGTCGATGATGAGCAGGTCGATGTCGCGCAGCTGCTCCTTGAGCGTCAGAGCGTTGTTGTCGCGGATCGCGGTGGCAAAGCGCCACATGAAATACTCGGCCGTGAGATAGACGACGCGCGACTTGGGGTTCTGCTTCAGCGATTCCGCGGCGATGGCCTGCAGCAAATGGGTCTTGCCGAGCCCGACGGTTGCGTGAAGGAAGAGCGGATTGAAACGCACCGCGCTCGATTGCGATTCCGCCACTGCCTTGGCGGCGGCGAAGGCCACCCGGTTCGACGGCCCCTCGATGAAAGAGCCGAACGTGTAGCGTGGATCGAGCGGTGACCCCAGAACGTTGTGGCGGAATTCGCTCTCGATGGGTGTGCCCGGACGCGGAGTCGATGCGCGCTCCACCCGGCTGGGGCTGACTGTGCCTGCGGCAAGCGCCGTCTGCGTCTGCCGTGTCACCTTGCTGCGTGCCGGCGTTACCTCTGGCTCGGCCTGGGCGCGTCCCTGACGGGTTGCCGTGCGCACGACGATGTCTATCTTGAGAAGATCGGGATCCTCCTGCTTCCACAGCTCGGAGATGAGGTCGAGATAGTGGCCGTTGATCCATGAGCGCAGGAAGGCGGTAGGCACCGAGATGCGGACAATGCCCTTGGAAGCCTCGGCGACTTTCATGCGGCCAAACCAGCTCGAATAGACTTCGGTTCCCAGGCGCGCCTTCAACTGGGTCTTGACCCGGTCGAATTTCTGTTCCGCGTCGCTGGACACCGCCATGTCGTTTGCTCCGATCAAAGTTCCAGGAAATGGGAGGTCGCCCGTAAGTTCCCTTTCGATGCCGCTCTGCATGATCTTTTCCTTGTCCTTCCGTACCTGTTTTCCGCCGGGGATGCGCCTCCTGCATCCGGTTCCGGCGACCTAAGTCTTTGCTACGATGTCCGCTGCCGCCGCCGGCAGGTGAACGTCGCCCATTATCCGTGGGAACCGGTGCCGGCCCATGGAAGCCAGTCCGCGTTGGGTATGTCAGGGCAATACAACACCGTCCGGCGAAAAGAGCGCCGGCGCGCCGTCTACCTGCCATGTCTAGTTACGCCAGTCCCCTACCGTATCGAAAAAGACAAACCAAAGCCGTCCGCGGACTTGATCCGCGTTGCAAATCCCGCCAATTTAAGCTGGCCGATTCAGGCTTGGGTTAAGAGCCAGAGCCCGTCCCTTTCGATAGATCGACACTACCGAAATCGCTGTGGATAGGGCAAGGCCACGTCTAACGGATTTTTAAGGAATCTGGTTAGTGGAGGCGGGTTCGAGTGGCATGCCGCGACGGCACATTTTAACAAAGCCATTGTGATTCAAACCCTTTTCCGGCGAATATGAAAAACCGGGCGCTGACAGAAATATTCTGAAATAATTCGCTTGACAGCGACTTCTCCCCGATCGGGCCAGTCCGGTGTGGACAAGCTGTGGATCACCATCTGTAAGCGTTTGAAAAATATAAGCTATTTTTGACAGCCAAGAATCATTAGGCCGGCGATTTTCAAGCGTGCCGATCAACAGCAGGCATGCATATGCCGGCAAACTATTCCCTATTGTGAAATCCGCATAAGACGCCGTTTCCGGACATTCTTTTTAAGTGCTTGCCGGCAAACGAAAAAACCCGGCACAAACGGCCGGGTTCGAAGAACGTCAGTCTAGGCAAGTAATGTCAGGCCGACAGTACCTTGACCCGCTGAGCCAGTCGCGACACCTTGCGGGACGCCGTGTTCTTGTGAATCACGCCCTTGGTTGCGGCGCGCATCAATTCCGGCTCCGCGATCTTGAAGGCAGCCTGTGCGGCAGCCTTGTCACCGGAGGCAAGCGCCTCTTCGACCTGGCGGATATAGGTGCGGACGCGCGAGCGACGGTTCTTGTTGATCGCTGCGCGGCGGACGATCTTGCGCGTTGCCTTTTTGGCCGAGGATGTATTGGCCATGATGCCTCTCTTCTGATCTGGTCGGCGCATGCGGGATGCCGCAGGGCGCAAAAAACAAACGGGCTGCCACAGGGCCGCCTCGGTTGGTGCGGCTTATAGTTCAGCTTTTCCGGCGCGTCAACGCTGCCTGGCCTTCTTTTTGGCGGCCAACAACCATCTTCTTCGAAGCCAAGGGATTGGCGTCAGCGGTTGGTGAAATTCGGCTTCCGCTTCTCGGCAAAGGCCGCCATGCCTTCCTTCTGATCGTCCAGTGCAAACAGCGAGTGAAACAGCCGGCGCTCGAACCGCAATCCCTCGGCAAGCGTCGTCTCGAAGGCGCGGTTGACAGCTTCCTTTGCCATCATCACCGATGGCAGCGAGAAAGCGGCGATCTTGGCCGCGGCCTTCAGCGCCTCCTCGACAAGTTCACCGGCAGGCACGACCCGCGACACCAGGCCAGAACGCTCGGCCTCGGCGGCATCCATCATCCGCCCGGTCAGGCACATGTCCATCGCCTTCGACTTGCCGACAAAGCGGGTCAGCCTTTGTGACCCGCCCATGCCTGGAATGACGCCGAGCGTGATCTCGGGCTGGCCGAACTTGGCCGTGTCGGCGGCGATGATGAAATCGCACATCATCGCCAGCTCGCAACCGCCGCCGAGTGCATAGCCCGCCACCGCCGCGATAATAGGCTTTCGCGCCCGCGTCAGTTCCTCCCAGCCGACGAAGAAGTCTTGGGCGTAGGCGTCCGCATAGGAGATGGACTGCATCTCCTTGATATCGGCGCCCGCCGCGAAAGCTTTTTCGGAACCGGTGATGACCATGGCGCCGATACCGGGATCGGCGCTGAACCCGTTCACGGCTGCCACCACCTCGGTCAGGATCTGGGAGTTCAGCGCGTTGAGCGCCTGCGGCCTGTTCAGCGTGATCAGCCCGACCTTGCCGTGCGTCTCGGTGATGATCGTCTCATAGCTCATGGCTGCTTCTCCTTGCTTACGCTCGTCTAGAGCGGTTCATCGTTTCACGGAAACGCAGAACCGCTCCATCTCCTTGTCTTGACCAATTTCGGACGGAAAACCGCCCCCGCTTTTGCTGGAATTGCTCTGACTCATCGCTGACATGTCCGGCAATAAAAGGTCGATCGGCCGCTCTGCACGACACGCTCGATGTGGCCGCCGCAACTGGGCTTGGAGCAGGCCTCGCCTTCGCGGTCGTAGACGGCGAAGGCGTGTTGGAAATAGCCCAGCGACCCATCGGTCTGCATATAGTCCCGCAGTGAGGAACCGCCGGCTGCGATCGCATCCGATATCACCGAACGAATGGCTTGCGCGAGGTGTTCGCTTTGGGCCTGGGCTTTCTTTCCGGGCCTGGCGATCGTGCCCGCCTCGCGCAGCGGCGACAGGCCCGCACGCCACAACGCCTCCGACACATAGATATTGCCGAGCCCGGCGATCAGCCTCTGGTCGAGAAGCGCTGCCTTCAGCGGTGATCTCCGCCCCTTCATCAATGAGGAAAGCAGCGCACCGTCCAATGTGTTGCCCGTAGGCTCGACGCCAAGTCCAGCCAGCATCGGATGAACGTCCGGCAGTCCTTCCGCAAACAACATGAAGCCGAAGCGGCGCGGATCATTGAAGATCACGCGCGATCGGGTACCGGCCGGAGACACGACATGGAAGACGACGTGGTCGTGATTGGAGCTCTTCGAGCGGTCGTGCCGGAAGATGCCGGGCATGTCGCTGCCATCGGCCGTCTCGATGCGGAATGAGCCCGACATGCCGAGATGGCAGATCAGCGCGGGGCCGCCTTCCAGGTCCATCGTCAGATACTTGGCCCGGCGGCCGAGTGCCGTGATCGTCTTGCCGGCCAGTCGCTGCGCGAATTTCTCGGGAAATGGAAAGCGCAGATCCGGTCGGCGCGCCTCGACGCGGGCGATGGTGGCGCCTTCCAGAACCAGCTGAAGTCCGCGCCGGACGGTTTCGACCTCCGGTAACTCAGGCATGACCGCCGATCGCCGCATAGAAAGAAGTGCCGTAGCGTCCGGGCGCCAGCCCGAGATGCTCGGCCACGGTTTCGCCGATGTCGGCGAATGTCGTTCTCAGTCCGATGTCGCCGCCCTTGAGACCCGGTCCAGTGCCGATCACCGGAACGCGCTCGCGCGTGTGATCGGTCCCGGCCCAGGTAGGGTCGTTGCCGTGGTCGGCCGTCAGGATGAGAAGATCGCCCTGCCGCAGCCTCGCAAATGCCTCCGGCAGCCGCAGGTCGAAGGCCTCGAGCGCTGCAGCATAGCCCGCGACATCGCGGCGGTGACCGAATTCGGTGTCGAAGTCGACGAAATTGGCGAAGACGAGGTCACCGTCGCCGGCATCATCCATCGCACCCAGCGCTTCGTCGAACATAGCCATGTTGCCTGCCGCCTTGCGCACTTGCGAAATTCCGCGATGGGCGAAGATGTCGCCGATCTTGCCGACGGCGATGACACGGCTGCCACGCGCCGTCAGCCGGTCGAGCAGGGTCGGTTCCGGCGGGGGCACGGCGTAGTCATGACGGTTGTATGTCCGCTCGAAAGTGGCGGTGGTTTCGCCGACGAACGGCCGCGCGATCACCCGTCCGATCCTGAGCGGGTCAACCAGCCTGCGCACCACCTGGCAGAATTCATAAAGCCGATCGAGGCCGAAATGGACTTCATGCGCGGCGATTTGCAGGACCGAGTCGACCGACGTGTAGCAGATCGGCTTGCCGGTCCGGATGTGTTCCTCGCCAAAGCGCTCGATGATTTCGGTGCCCGGCGCATGGCAATTGCCGAGAATGCCCGGCACCTTGCCTTCGCGGATCATCGCCTCGGTCAGTTCGGCCGGAAAGGCGGGAACCGTATCCGGGAAATAGCCCCAGTCGAGGCGCACCGGCAGGCCGGCGATCTCCCAATGGCCCGACGGCGTGTCCTTGCCGCTCGAAACCTCCTGTGCGGCGCCGTGAAAGGCAGTTGGGAGCAGATCCGTCCCGCTGCTGGCAAAGCCCAGCCCCGTTGCGGTTTCGGCAGCCTTGCCAAGCCCGAGCGAGGCCATCTGGGGGACAAACAGCGGTCCACTGCGAAGCCCTTCGCGATCCGCGCGGCCCTCTGCACAGGCTTCTGCGATGTGCGCGAATGTGTTGGCGCCGGCGTCGCCGTAGCGGTCGGCGTCGGCCGCTCCACCGATGCCGAAGGAGTCCAGAACGAAGAGGAAAGCGCGTGCCATCGAGTTGTTGCCAGTTTGACCGACCAGACATAGGGTTCCGCGACTTCATTGGCAATTCGGAAACCAAACGGCAACGGCTTGGCGTGATAGTCTGGTGCATGTCGCCCAAAAGTGCGCAGCGGTTTTGGGATAACGACATGCACAAACAGAGATGCATGTCGCCCAAAAGTGCGCAGCGGTTTTGGGATAACGACATGCACAAACAGAGATGCATGTCGCCCAACGGTGCGCAGCGGTTTTGGGCTGCGATATGCACAAATGCTCCGGGCATGGGCATGAATCGAGGACAACAGACCGTGGTTCCTGTCATGAGGGTTGCGCTGAAGACTTATGCCGCTCTCATGCTGGCGCAGGTCGCGCTCTGGTCAAATCCGGCGCATGCCGACTGGCGCGACGATATCGGCACGTTTCGCATCGGCATCGTTGCCGAGCCAGGCGCCGGCAACTCCGTTCCGGGGCTGGCACTGTTGACCGACGCCTACACCAAGGCCTTGGGCATGAAGGTCGAGTTTGTCGTTGCCCGCAACTATGCCGCGCTGATCGAGGCGCAGGCCAATGCCCGCATCGAATATGCGATCTATTCGGCCACCGCATATGCGACGGCCTCGCAGCGCTGCTTATGTATCGAACCGCTTGTGGCTCCGGTCGATTCAGACGGCGCGATCGGCATCCGCTCGGTTCTGCTGACGCGGGACGGCAAGCTGCCCGACCTTGCGGCGATGGACAGCCATCGTATCGCCATGGCGCCTCCTGACAGCGTCGGCGGTTCTCTCTTGCCATTGGCGGCGTTGGCGGCGGAAGGCCGCAAGATCGCGGAAGATGCACCGTTTCTGGTCCATGCCGATTCGGCCGCGGCGGCCGAGACGATGCTGGTCGACGGCAAAGCCGATGGCCTGTTCGGCTGGGTGACGGCCGCTGCCGACGGCCCGCGAGAACCGTCGGGCACGCAGGCGAGGTTGGAGGCGGCAGGGCTCTCGGTGACGGCGCTTCGGATCGTATGGACGTCGGGCCTGTTGAGATACGGCCCCCATGCGGTCCGCAGCGATCTCGACCCCGAAGCCAAGCGCCGGCTTGCCGTGTTCCTCACCAACCTCAAGTCGACGACGCCCGATATCTACGATCTCCTGGAATCGAAACATTCCGGCGGCTTCGCCACCGTGGCGCCAAAAGACTACGAGATGGCCGCTGCTATCGTGCGCTTCGTTTCGGACCGTGGGCCGCAGCAGTAGCTGGAGCGGCCTGCGCACGCCTGGCTGCCTCTGTTCAACAGTCGCTGCAAGGGATCGTCACGCTTCTGCGGGGGCGCAGAAAATAGGTTTCGCCCATGGTTATGTTGCTGAAAGCCGAGGTCAGCCCAAGCTTCTGTTGACTGCTCGCGCTCCACGCGATGACCGGCGTATAGCCGAGGTTACTTTCAACGCGGATGAGAAAAGTGTTGGCGACTCTGAGCGACGCCGGGATCGTTGTCTCGGTGGTGGCGGCGGCGCCAGGGCTGGCGACGCCGGCTACCAATTTGCGTGACCACACCACCAGTGCCCTCGTCGCATCGGCCGAGACCTGGATTGCCGTGACGGTGATGGTCGGATTTGAGCGGTTGTAGGGCTGAAGGGTGACGCTGCCGATCTGCATGATGGCGTCGACATCTGCCTTGAGGACGCTTGTCTGCTGGGTGACGAGATCGGCCACCATGCTGCCGATACGGCTGACCTTCTTGCTGGTCTCGATGGCTTGCGACGCTTCCATTGTGAGGAAATACATGATCAGCAGAATTGGCATGATCAACGCGAATTCGACCGCCGCGATGCCACGACGATCGGACCAGAACAGACTTGTTTTCCGCCAAACTCCCGTAATCATAAGATGTGCCCCCGCACGCATCATGCCCATTGCCCTTTTCTTATACTGCTCGTGCATTCCGCTCAGTTGTCGAACGGTTCGTTCTGCCAGGTCACCGATGCGAAGTGCAGCGTCTTGTTGCCGCCCATTGATTTGGCCAGCAGGTCGGTCATGATCGGCCATTTGTAAAAGACCCGCAGCATGTTCCTCGACTCCGCCGCACCCGCTGTCACTGAAAACGACTGGGTTGCGGTGCCTTTCGTCAATACGACATCGCCGTTCTGGATCTTGAAGCCGGCCGTGGCCGCATCCGCGAACGATGTATATTGGCGAAGATCCACCAGCAGTTGATTGGGACAATCCTGGGAAACGATGATCTGCAGTTTTGTGCAGATCATGTCCCGCAAGTTGGTTCCGGCGACGTCAACCGCCCTCAACTGGCCGGTGCGAAGCTTGCGCGCGACATCGTCGGTGATGTTGGCCATCACTTCCTGCGCGGCAAACGAGATGCAGCTTTCCAGAATGGCGAAGACAAGCAGCGCGAAGGGGACTGAAAGGATCGCGAATTCGATTGCCGTGGCGCCGCGCCGGTCACGAAGAAAACGGGCGAAAAACCTTGGGCATCTCACTTTGTGGTCGCCTGCGCGGCCGTATCCCTTGCTCATGTCCGATCCTGCCGATCTCTATGCGGTCTCGGAAGGACCATTAACGCAAACCGATTGAGGTCCGGTTTGGATGATCGTTAAAGTCGGCGCAGGCCTCTTAACCGGCCAATAACCGCACCGGCAGCCGGTCACGCCACCTATCGGCTGACGCTCATCTCCGCCTCGGAAGACTTCTCCGCTTCGCTCTTGTAGGAGCTTTCGCAATACGGCGTGCAGGACATCGTCTGGATTTCGGCACGCCGATAGATGCGCACCGACGAAGCAGCCTGCCGCACGACGGTAACCTGCTCATCGACGATGGGACTGCCGTCGGTATCGAGCACGACCAGATTGGTGACGCCGAAACCTTTGCCGGTGAGCACGATCGTCGAAGCGTCCTGCACGGAAGCGTCGGCGATTGCCGGGTTGCCGACCACGATGGTGTCTGCGGGACGCGACAGTTTGACGATCTTGGCCTGGTTCATCGTGACCTCGATGCCGGCGCCGGCCATGGCGGGCGCGACGAAGCTCGAGACGGCAAGAAGCGCGGCAATCAGGATTGACGATCTCGGCTGGGCCATTGAGGCGCTCCACGCAGGCGGACTGATCAACGGAACATGAACGAGATTGGTGAACCAACGGTTAAGCCTGCGATGTTGCCAATCCTGCAATGGCCGATAAGGGCGCCCCGCGAGGCGCGGTCCAGTCGGGGCGCAAGCCTGCCAAACCTGGGACTGGAAGGCGCGGCGGTACTTTAGCCCGAAGTTAACCACGCAATATGTTCGAACCGGGAAAGGAATCGGTAAGGCTGTTTCTTAAGCCGATCGAAAGAGCTTCTCCCTAGATTGGCAGCATCCGATCAACCATCACAGAAGTTGACGGAAGTGCTGTAACACGTGGAGTAGGAGCTCTCGAATGTCTAATCTCATCGCACGTTTTGTGAAGGACGAATCCGGCGCGACCGCTATCGAATATGGTCTGATCGCCGCTCTCATCGCGCTCGCCATCATCACTGGCGCCGGCACGCTCGGCAATGCGCTGAATGCCAAGTTCACCAACATTGGCAGCACCCTGAACAACGCGCCGACCGGCAGCTGATCGGCTTATCGCCGAGCACTTGCATCGCATTTTCTGGAAAAGGGCCGCCGCGTGGCGGCCTTTTTTATGCCGCTGCCAATATAGGTCGTCTTTTCGTTCCTGGCCTCATCAATCGTTAATCGAACATATCTTAGATTGAGCCCAATAAAATCGGACAATAGGCGTGGCGCCGATGCTTGAAGCCCTGATCTTCGTCGTCTTTCCGTTCTGCATGCTGTTTGCCGCGATCTCCGACATGCTGTCGATGACGATCGCCAACCGCGTGCCGGTGCTGCTCGTCGTCGTTTTCGCGCTGGTCGCGCCCCTTACAGGCATGGACTGGGCGGCCTATGGCGGACATTTCGCCGCCGGCGCCCTGGTCCTGGCCGTGACGTTCGGCCTGTTTGCAATAGGCGGCATGGGCGGCGGCGACGCCAAGCTTCTGGCCGCAACCGCGATGTGGATGGGCCTCAATGTCAATCTCGTGGAGTATCTTGTCGCCTCGACAATCATCGGCGGCCTGCTGACGCTCGCGATCATCCTCTACCGGAAGTCGATGCTTGCGGCCGTTACCGGCCAAAATCCGTTTCTGCGCCATTTCGCCGACGAGGCAAAAGGCGTTCCCTATGGCGTCGCGCTCGGCCTTGGCGGGTTGCTGACCTATCCGGACTCGCCTTTGATGATATGGGCGCTGGCCAGGCTGGCGGCCTGACCACGATATTATTTTATTGTCTGTCAGCATTGCCGAGACCCCGTTCTCAACGGGGTCGGCCCGGCTGTTTTGGCCGGTCCGGCTATAGTCCGGCTAATTTATGTAAACGTTAAATTAATCACGATCGTAAGCATTACATTAACCTTGTTTTGACGATTGCCGCTGCAAAGTCCGGCTTGGCTACGTGGTTTGCCAGGGCAAGGGTTCGGACAGATGCCAGCATCGCGATTGATAATTCTGAGCGTGGCGGTGGCCGCGGCGGGTGGCGCTGGCTATGTCGCGAAGAACATGGTGGCACCGCCGCCCCAGGTCGTCGTTGATTCCGCTCCCCAGGCCCCGGCAGTGGCACTCCAGGATGTGCTTGTGCTTTCAGGCGACGTTCCGATGGGCAGCCCGATCCAAAACAACATCGCCTGGCAATCCTGGCCCGCCGACGGCGTCAACGCGAATTTCATCACCCGCACCGCCGAGCCCGAGGCGCTGGACAAGCTGAAGGGTTCCATTGCCCGTGTGGCGATGTATGCCGGAGAGCCGCTGCGGCGTTCCAAGCTGATCGGGGAGGGGCAGAGCTTCATGTCGTCGATCCTGCCTTCCGGCATGCGGGCGGTCGCCACGGCCATCTCGGCCGACACGTCGGCCGGCGGCTTCATTCTTCCCAACGATTTCGTCGACGTCATCATGACCCGCAGGGCCGATGCCGCCAGCGGTGCCGCCGGCTTCAACACCGAGACCATCCTCAAGAACATCCGCGTCCTGGCCATCGACCAGACCATTCAGGAGGACGAGGAAGGCAAGAAGACCAGGGTGGGCCAGACCGCCACGCTGGAACTGACGCCCAAGCAGGCGGAGATTATCACCGTCGCCCAGCAGATGGCGGATCGCCTGACCCTGGCGCTGCGGGCGGTCGCGGACACGCAGGAAAAGAATGTGGGTGAGGCCGACTATCTCGTTTCCGGCAATGGCCGCAGGGGAACGGTGAGGCTGATCAAGTCGGGCGAAGTTTCCGAAGTGGGAGCAAGGAAATGAAGCTAGGTGGCAAACTGCCGGCAATCGTAGCCGCGGCATTCGGCCTGCTGCTCGTCGGAACGAATGTGCAAGGCAGCGTCGTCGAGGCAAAGAACGCGCAGGTCACGGCATCGACGGCCACCCAGCGCGTCAAGCTCGGCCTCAACAAGTCGGTGGTCATCGACCTGCCGAGCGATGCCTATGACATTCTCGTCGCCAATCCGGCGGTTGCCGATGCGGTGACCCGCACCGCAAGGCGCATCTATCTGTTCGGCAAGGCGGTCGGCGAGACGAACATCTTTGTCTTCGGCCCCAATGGCGAGCAGATCGTCAGCCTGGACCTGGCCGTCGAACGCGACGTTGCCGGCCTTGAAGATTATATCAGGCGCTTCCTGCCGACGTCGGCTGTCAAGGTGGAACTGCTGAACGACAACGTCGTTCTCACAGGAACCGTGGATACCCCCCTGGATGCCAAGCGCGCCGAACAGTTGGCGAACATGTTCGTGTCGGGTGGTGAAGCGACGACGGGACAATATTCGCAGACCGCGGCTGGCGGCTCGGCCCAGAGCGGTGTCGACATCAACAATCCGGACCAGGAGCGCCGCACCAGCCAGATCGTCAACCTGATCCAGATCATTGGCGACGACCAGGTCACGCTGAAGGTCACGGTCGCCGAAGTCAGCCGCTCGGTGATGAAGCAGCTCGGCGTCAACATGGTTGGCAGCGGCGGCAGCAACGGCATTAGTTACGGCGCAATCAGCGACAACTTCACGGGTCTCGGCAAACAGCTGTCGAATTCCGGCTTTCAAATCGGCGCTTCAGGACTGCAGGCTTATGTGAACGCTATGGAGCAGTCCGGGGTGATGAAGACCTTGGCCGAGCCGACCTTGACGGCTGTGTCGGGCGAGAAGGCAACCTTCAAGGTCGGCGGTGAATACAATATGGTCACGGGTGTCTCGGCAAATGTATCGCAAGACAACCAGACCGGCCTGAAGACCTACAGCGTCGAAAAGATCGAGTACGGCATCGGCCTGGAATTCCAGCCGGTTGTGTTGTCTCCCGGCCGCATAAGTTTGAAAGTCAGGACGTCGGTTTCCGAGCCGACAACCGAGGGATCCGTATCGTTCTCCTCAGGCGTGACGAGTCCCGGCATGAATGCCCTGTCGCTGCGCAAGCGCCTTGCCGACACAACGGTGGAATTGCCATCCGGTGGCTCCATGATGATCGCCGGCCTGGTTCGCGACGATGTCAGGCAAGCCGTCAACGGATTGCCTGGATTGACAAAGATCCCGGTGCTTGGCGCGCTCTTCCGCAGCAGGGATTTCGTGCGAAACGAGACCGAGCTCGTCATCATCATCACGCCCTATCTGGTTAAGCCGGTGGCGCGCAACGACCTTGCCAAGCCGGACGACAATTTCAACGCCGCCAGCGATGGCGCCGGCATGTTCCTTGGCCGCGTCAATCGCGTCTACGGCACCATGCAGACCGACAAGCCCAATGGCCGCTACCACGGCGTTGTCGGCTTCATCTACAAGTAAGCGGGGAAGCGGACATGTCTCAGTCAGCATTGAAGGCAAGCACCATCGCCGCAACGACCCGTCTCGGCCGTTCACGGGTCTGCCGGCGAGCCGTTCCTGTCCTGGCGGTTGCGGTGGCGGCGCTGCTCGCCGGCTGCGCCCAGCGCGACAGCATCACGGTCGGCGCCATTCCGGACGATTACCGCACCAACCATCCGATCGTCATCGCCGAGAAGAATCAGAAGATCGACCTGCCTGTCGGCGCCGGTGACCGCGGCATGACCGGCTCCCAGCGCGATACGCTCGGGACCTGGATCGTCAGCGTCGGGGCGGCACTTCTGTCATAGCCATCCAGGAAGCCAAGA
>NZ_RZPF01000490.1:0-5148 GCF_004022735.1 Mesorhizobium sp. M7A.F.Ca.AU.001.01.1.1 | reverse complement strand
CATCGGGGTGGTTCCGGGTACGCAGACCCAAGGTGGATTTGGCCCTGAATCGAGCGTCGAGCCGGCCGGCAGCGTCACCTCGTCGAGCACGATCTTGCCGTGGTAGGCTCCGGTGCCGACATTGGTGACCCTGATGGTGAAGTCGCAGCCGCCGCCCATCGTGCAACGCGTCACGTCGGCGCGTTTCTCGACCTTGAGGTCCGGCTCCTTGTCCCTGGGCGGGCACCTCTGGTCACGCGGGATGACGATGTCGATCGTCTGCGTGCAGCACAGGCCCCAGCCTTCCTTCGGACCGGCATAGGTTTCGATGCCGGTGACGATGAGGTGGATGACGTCGCCGGGCGAGGCACCGACGATCTTCCAGTTGAGCACACCGCCGCCCGCCGGCACCAATTGGGTATCGGGGATGATGTTGATGCCGGGCGTGCTCGTCGACACCTGCACCCACTTGCCGCCCATCTCCGGGCCGACCGGCATGTGATAGATGAAGGCGCCGCCGCCGGGCACGCAGTCGACCGTACCGCGTTCCACCTTGAAGCATTCCTTGCCGGGAGGTGGCGGTGGCGGATTGCACTTGGTGACGTCGATCTTGATCGAGGTCTTCACGCCGGTCTTGAAGTCACCGTCGTCGGGCTTGCTCGGATCCTGCGATGGGATGATGGTCCCGGTGCCCGGTCCGGCCGTCACCTTGATCATGCCCTGGTTGTCGACGATCGTCGGCGCGGGAAATGCCGCACGATCGATCTTGGCCGTGATCGCGAAGTTGATCACACGCTCGTTGGCAGCGCCGACGCCGTCGACATCGGACGTGGAGATGCGGAAATCGGAAACCGTGGCAGTATCGTTCGGATTTGCCGAAGTGCTGATCGTTGCACCCGGCAGTGGTCCGCCGGACGAATCCGTGCCGTCGCCGGACACGTTGACGTTGATGATCGCAAGGCCGTGCGGAAGCTGGTCCTTGAAGTCGATCCTGACCTTCTTCAGCCTGGCCTCGAGGCTCGGGTCGGCAAGGCCCTGCGGATCGCCGCGCAAGCCGAAGCTCAGCGAGTAGACGACGTAATCGCAGCCTCTTTGAACGCCTGTCTTGGTGAAGAAAGGCACCACCTGGTCAGGCCTCGGAGTGACGACGCGCGAACTGTCGAGATCGAGCTTCAGCTCCGGGGTGATCGAGGCAGCGTCTTCTGCAAAGCCTTGCACCGGGGTGAACGTGGCGACCGCGATACCGGCCGCCATCAGCCAGCGCGCGCCGCGCCTGGCGTATGACAGGGGTTTCATGATCGTCTCCATGACGGTTGTTTGGGCGTTCGTTGCGAGCGGGGAGAGTGCGAGATTTTTCATCTTCCCCTCCTCAACGTTCGCAGCTGGCGGCTGGGGTTCTGAGCGGCAAAGTCATCTTGCAGCAAGGGTAATAGCCACCCTTGTCCTTGTCGGACTTCCTGTAGAAGCAGAGCCCGACATCGACTGTGTCGCCCGGATAGTGGCCGGTGATGTCGATCGTGTAGGGCTTGCCGGGCGCATGCGACTGGGATGATGTCACCCCGACGCCTGGCGTCCTGGACTGGACCTTGATCGAATCGCCGCCGAAGCCGGCATGGTCATGGAGATAGAGATCGGCCTCGAGGCCGGAAGGCGTGCAGTAATACTGGACGTCGTCGACGTCGAGACATGGAGGCAGGTTGCCGGGTGGTGGGAAATCCGGCGGGTAGAAGGGGGGCAGGTAGCCGCCCGGGATTTCCTCGTAATAGCCGGCGCGGCCCTCGCAAGGGTGCCAGACGGCAACATCGCCGACATGGCCCTCGACCTCCGGGTCTTCGAAATAACCGTCGAAGTCGACGAACCATGAGCCGAAGGGCGGCACATTGGCCGGCTTGACCAGCTCTTTCGGCGTGATCTGCACACCGTGTACGGCCAGCGGCCCGCCGGCTGCGAGCTGTTCGGCGAGTGAAGGATTGTCGCGCAGCTTGTCGCCCGTGTTGACCAGCGTCTGCGTGCAGACGGAGCTGTCGAGATTGCCGTCGGCATCATAGCCATATTGCAGATCAAGACCGCCGGCCGACTGCCGGTTGCCTTGGGGGAAGCCGACCGCATATTCCTGCGGCACTTCGACCCAGACCGATTCCGTTTCCGGATCGTCCGGGTTCTCCCGGAAGTAGCGGATGACCTCGCCTTTACCGGAATCGGCGAACTGGCCGTAATCGTAACGGTTTTCGACCGGACCGCGCTGGGCCAGGTACATGAAGCCGCTGTTGTCGAAGGCGATGTCGGTGACGGCGTAGTCCTTGTCGGCCCTGACCGTCAGTTCCCAGCGCGGGTCACCGGCAAAACTGCCGTCGCGGGCGATGCCCACCGACCAGATTTCCGACTTTTCGCCGACCGAATAGTAGAGCCGGCCGCCATGGTAGGAGACACCCCAGACGCGGCGCTCGTCCTGCGTGTAGCCCCAGCTGTCGGGGTCTTCGCTATCGAAGGCGGCACCTTGTATGTCCATCACCGAACCATCGTCGGCGACGGGAGCGAGCCCATGCGTGGGCCGGCCGGCAACGCCGTGATCGAAGCTGTCGATCAGTCTGCCTTCGGCGTCGATGCGATGGATCAGGCCGGTGTCGAGATCGGACGCAAAGAACTCGCGGTGAGTGGCGTCGAAAGTGAGATTGCCGATGCCGGGACCGCTGTTGGTGTCGATGTCGGCGAATTTGGAGACCTGGCCGGTGATGCCGTCGATCTTCCAGACGGTGCCCGGCCCGCCACCGTTTTCGGTGCCGAACTGGCCATCCATGAAGGTGGCGCCGGCAGCGCCGCGGCGCTGCCTCTCGGGGCGGCCGTCATCGTCGGCATCCGGGGTGACGATACGGATGCCGTGCAGCGAGGTGGCGCCGGCATAGAGATTGGGAATGCCCGATGGAACGCCGTCGCGCACGCCGTCATCATAGGTGACGCCGAACACCTGGCCGATCTGCTCCGCCGTCACCTCGAAGGGCGGCGGCGTGTTGACCAGCTGGCCGGAGGCTGGGCCGCCCAGATGCGAAACGTCGAACACGCGCAAGGTGGCGCGCGTGGGGTCGATGAAGGTTTCGTCGACCGGATCGACGCCGGGCGGCAGGCCCTCTTTTTCGGAATCAGGGGGGTCGAAATTGGGAATGATGGTGCCGGAGAATCCGGTCACCGCCATCGAGCCGGGATAGATGATCCGGGTTTCCTGCGCCTGCGCGGCGCCCAGCCACAGGCCGAGTGCCAGCGCCAGCAACCCGCCTGGATGCACAGCACGGCGCAAGCCGCCATCAAGAGACGACACGAACGAGCCGCGGATGCGAGACATGACACTACCCCCCGTAGTCGACGGGAGAACGTCGGGGCTGGCCGCGCAAATCAGGGCAAGGCGCGGCGGTCCGGCTCGTTCTTCCCTGATCGAATTGTCTGCTTTCCTCAAGACGACGATACGCCTGGTCTTACGCAGGGTCAACGGAATCAGCGGAAAGCCCAGCGCATCGACCCCGTCCCGAAGGCGGTGGTCGCGCCGAGCTCCTGTTGTTCCCGGAGACCGCAGAGCCTCTGGGTTATTGGTCATGGGGGCTTCCTTTCCGGGCCGCACCATGCGGCACCTAGAGATCAGTCGCGGGCGGAGATGGAAAGGTTCATGGAAGGCCTGCGCAGAATGCTTGCGCGCGATGCCGCCTGTTCTTATATACGCGCCAAGCCGTTCGGCGCCGGAATGCCGGTTGCCGGAACGGGATTTCTTGTGAACAGGGGCTTTCGTCGGAACGCCTGTACGGGTCCTGAGAGCCTGCTTAGCGGAGAGACTAGAGAAATGGCAAAAGTAATCGGTATCGATCTCGGCACCACCAACTCCTGCATCGCCATCATGGATGGCAAGGAGCCCAAGGTAATCGAGAATGCGGAAGGCGCGCGCACGACGCCTTCCATCGTCGCCATCTCGGGCGACGACGAACGTCTGGTCGGCCAGCCGGCCAAGCGCCAGGCGGTCACCAATCCTGAAAACACCATCTTCGCGGTCAAGCGCCTGATCGGCCGCCGCTATGACGATCCGGTGACGGAGAAGGACAAGAAGCTTGTCCCCTACAAGATCGTCAAGGGCGACAATGGCGATGCCTGGGTCGAAGCCGGCGGCAGGAAGCAGTCGCCCTCGCAGATTTCGGCCATGATCCTGCAGAAGATGAAGGAGACGGCGGAAGCCTATCTCGGCGAAAAGGTCGAGAAGGCGGTCATCACCGTTCCGGCCTATTTCAACGACGCCCAGCGCCAGGCGACCAAGGATGCCGGCAAGATCGCCGGCCTTGAAGTGCTGCGCATCATCAACGAGCCGACCGCGGCAGCGCTTGCCTATGGCCTCGACAAGAAGGAAGGCAAGACCATTGCCGTCTATGACCTTGGCGGCGGCACGTTCGACATTTCGGTGCTCGAAATCGGCGATGGCGTGTTCGAGGTCAAGTCGACCAATGGCGACACCTTCCTCGGCGGCGAGGATTTCGACATGCGCCTGGTCGAATACCTGGCGGCCGAGTTCAAGAAGGAACAGGGCATCGACCTGAAGAACGATAAGCTTGCCCTGCAGCGCCTCAAGGAGGCGGCTGAAAAGGCCAAGATCGAGCTGTCGTCGACCACCCAGACCGAAATCAACCTGCCCTTCATCACCGCCGACGCGACCGGGCCGAAGCACCTGACGCTGAAGCTGACGCGCGCCAAGTTCGAGCAGCTGGTCGACGACCTCGTCCAGCGCACGATTGCCCCTTGCAAGGCGGCGTTGAAGGATGCCGGCCTGAAGGCGGGCGAGATCGACGAAGTCGTTCTGGTCGGCGGCATGACCCGCATGCCCAAGATCCAGGAAATCGTGAAGCAGTTCTTCGGCAAGGAGCCGCACAAGGGCGTCAATCCGGATGAGGTCGTCGCTCTCGGCGCCGCCATCCAGGCCGGCGTGCTGCAGGGCGACGTCAAGGACGTGCTGTTGCTCGACGTGACGCCGCTGTCGCTCGGCATCGAGACGCTGGGTGGCGTGT
Source organism: Mesorhizobium sp. M7A.F.Ca.AU.001.01.1.1 (assembly GCF_004022735.1). Classification (NCBI taxonomy): domain Bacteria; kingdom Pseudomonadati; phylum Pseudomonadota; class Alphaproteobacteria; order Hyphomicrobiales; family Phyllobacteriaceae; genus Mesorhizobium; species Mesorhizobium sp. M7A.F.Ca.AU.001.01.1.1. The sequence continues at coordinate 136 of NZ_RZPF01000490.1, read as the reverse complement.
TCACCCGCCTGATCGAACGCAACACGACGATCCCGACCAAGAAGAGCCAGGTGTTCTCGACGGCCGAGGACTCACAGTCGGCAGTGACCATCCGGGTCTTCCAGGGTGAGCGCGAAATGGCCGCCGACAACAAGGC
>NZ_RZPF01000489.1:0-5158 GCF_004022735.1 Mesorhizobium sp. M7A.F.Ca.AU.001.01.1.1 | reverse complement strand
GAGCTGCAGGCGTTGGCTTCATGGCCGCGATGGCGCCATCGGCCTGGGCAACGACGCTTTCGACCGACGCCGTCTTCGCCACCGCTTTCGTCAAACGCGACGGCAGCTTTGGCGCTGCCGTCCTGTCCGAGGCCGGCAAAGTCCTGCATGCGATCGATCTGCCCGATCGCGGCCACGATGTCACCTTCGATCCCATATCGAAACGCTCGGTGGTCTTCGCGCGGCAACCCGGCACCTTTGCCGTGGTTTTCGACCATTCGGGCCGTGATGCGCCGCTGACCATCGCCAGCATCGCCGGCCGGCATTTCTTCGGCCATGGCGTGTTTTCGGCCGACGGTGCGCTGCTCTATGCCACCGAAAACGACTTCGACAACGCCGCCGGCGTCGTCGGCGTCTACGATGCGCGGGCGAAATTCAGCCGTGTCGGCGAGTTCCCGACCTATGGAATGGGTCCGCACGAGCTTCTGCTCCTGGGCGATGGCAGGACGATTGCGGTAGCAAATGGCGGCATCGAGACCCATCCGGATTACGGCCGCGCCGAGCTCAACATTGCGACCATGAAGCCGTCCTACGTGCTGATAGACCGCGTCACCGGCGACCTCATCGAGAAGCACGAATTGCCGGCCGCACTGCATCAGCTGTCGATCCGCCACATGGACACCGATCCGTCCGGCACGGTCTGGTTCGGTTGCCAGTACAGGGGCCCGGGCACCGATCGTCCGCTGCTGGTCGGCCGCGCGGTGCGCGGCAAGGAATTGCAACTGCTCGACATGCCGCAGGACGTTTTGTCCGGCTTCCGCAACTACATAGGCTCGGTCGCCGCCAATCCGGCTGCCGGCACGGTCGCGGTCTCCTCGCCGGAAGGCAACTCGCTTGTCGTGCTCGATGCGGCCAGCGGACGGGTCGTCGCGAACAGCGCGCTGGTCGAGGTCTGCGGCGTGGCTCCCGATGGAACCGGCTTCATGGCCACCACCGGCGCTGGCGAGATCGTCGAGGGCAGTGGTGCGACACGCTCCGAACCGGACTATGTCTGGGACAACCACATGCTGCGCATCGAGCAGGCCGCATAGGCCACAAGCGAAGCCGCTTAACGAATTATGCACTATCCCCTTGCGGTGGCGGGCCGTGGCGGGCACAGGGAATTGTCTTTCGAACCGGTTGCTTCATGAAATTGCTTGCCATCGACTGTGCCGCCAACCTCTGCGCCGCTAGCGTCTATGACGCGACGGCGAAGCGGGAGCTCGGCCGCTCGGTGCTCGATCTCGGCAAGGGCCATGCCGAGCAGCTGATGGCGGTCATCGCCGAAGCGCTGGAGGCAGGCGCAACCGACTATGCAGGTCTTGGCGCCATTGCCGTGTCTGTCGGCCCCGGTTCCTTCACCGGTCTGCGGGTCGGCGTCTCGACCGCGCGTGGCCTGGCGCTGGCGCTGAAGATACCGGCAATCGGAGTGACGACACTGGAGGCGCTGGCTGCCGAAGCAGCGACGGCATTTCCCGGTCGCGCCGTGCTGGCGGCGCTGGATGCCGGCCGTGAGGAGATCCACGCGGCTTTTTACGACGAAAGGTTAGTCTTGACTTACGGTCCGGCCGTGGCCACGCTGGCCGACGTGGTGGCAATGGCGAAGGCAACGTCTCTGGTGCTTGCCGGCACCGCTGCAGCGCTCATCAGCGCATCGGCCGGGCGCGAATTCGATGTCGGCCCTCGGACGGCCACCGCCGACATTGTCACCTACGCCCGCCTGGCTGCCGCCAAGGGCGCGGGCGAACGGCCGAAACCACTCTATCTGCGCGGCGCCGACGCCAAGCCGCAGGCCGGGTTCATTCTTTCAAGGATCAGACCATGATCCCGAAAAGTGGAAGCCGGTTTTCACGGACAACGGTTCCCGTTTGTCCAGAGATCATGGTCAAACAAGAAAACAAAAATTAGATGCGCATACCTTTTCTCCAATCACGCCGCCGGGACTATGCGCTCGAGCCGCTGAGGATCGCCGACAGTCCGGCGGTCTCGCTGCTGCATCGCGAGGACTTTGTCCGCCCCTGGACCGATGGCGAATTTGCCGCCTTGCTCGAACAGGACACCGTGTTCGGCTATGCCGCGCGCGAAACCGGACAGGGCTCCAAGCCGCCCGTCGGCTTCGTGCTGGCGCGGCTTGCGGCAGGCGAGGGCGAGATCCTGACCGTCGCGGTGGCGCGATCGCATCGCCGGCAGGGGTTGGGCTGGCAATTGATGGACGCGGTGTTGCGCGAACTGCACGCGCAGCGCGCCGAAGCGCTGTTCCTCGAGGTCGACGAGACTAATGTCGCGGCGATCGCGCTTTATCGCCGGCTGGGCTTCCGCGAGGTCGGCAAGCGGCCGAATTACTACAGGTCGGCCGAACACGGACCGACCGGCGCGCTTGTCATGCGCCGCGATCTTCGCTAGCGAGACGGCCGGGATGGGGCGATGATCAAGAAAATCAGGATTTTCCTGGCGCTGGGCCTCGTTGTCGCCGGTTCGCTGGTCCTCGTGCCGTTACAGATACTGTCGATGAAGACCGGCTGGTGGCCGGAAACCTTCATCCTCAAGATCTGGCACAGGCTGATCATCAGGGCGCTCGGCATGCGCATCCATGTCAAGGGGACGCTGTCCGACAAGCGCCCGCTGCTGGTTGCGTCCAATCACATCTCCTGGACCGACATCATGGTGCTCGGCTCTTTTGCCGACGTAAAATTCATCGCCAGGGCTGATATGGAAGGCTGGCCGCTGATCGGCATGCTTTCGAAGCTGCAGCGTACCGTGTTCATCGAGCGCGAGCGCAAGCGTTCGTCGGGCGACCAGGCAAGCGAGATTGCCAGCCGCATGGCCAAGGGCGATGCGATGGTGCTGTTTGCCGAGGGCTCGACCGGCGACGGCAATATGGTCCTGCCGTTCAAGAGCACGCTGTTCGGCGCCGCCTCGATGGCGATTTCGGAAGGCGCGGCGGAACAGGTGTTCATCCAGCCGGTGGCGATCGCCTATACGCGTCTGCACGGCGTGCCGCTCGGCCGCCGGCATCGCCCGCTTGCCGCCTGGATCGGCGATGAGGATTTGATGCCGCATCTCAAGGTATTGCTGGCGGAGGGCGCGCTCGACGTCGAGGTGCATTTCGGCGAGGCAATCGCCTTTTCCAAGGGTTCGAACCGCAAGGAGACGTCGAAACTGATGGAAAGCCAGGTGCGTGAGATGATGCAGGCGGCGCTTGCCGACCCGCGGCCGAGCCGCTAGCCCCGGCATGCCCTTGCTGGCGCGGGCCGAGAATCGTCTGTTTTTTGTCACGGAAAGGCGTTAGAAGCCGCCTTATGGACTTGAACACGATAGAAAGCGACGACATCGGCACTATGGCTGGACAGCCGGCAGTGCTTTCCACGGCAGCGAAAAAAGTCTTCATCAAGACCTATGGCTGCCAGATGAACGTCTATGATTCGCAGCGTATGGCCGATGCGCTGGCTGCCGACGGCTATTCCGCGACCGATGCCATTGGCGAGGCGGACCTGGTGCTGCTGAACACCTGTCATATCAGGGAGAAGGCGGCCGAAAAGGTCTATTCCGAGCTCGGCCGTATCCGCGACATGAAAGCCGAGCGTGCCCTGGCCGGCCGCGAGATGCTGGTCGGCGTCGCCGGCTGCGTGGCGCAGGCCGAAGGCGCCGAGATCATCCGCCGTTCGCCGGCCGTCGACCTGGTCATCGGCCCGCAGACTTATCACCGGCTCCCCGACGTGCTGGCGCGGGTGCGCGGCGGCGAAAAGATCGTCGAGACCGACTACGCCATCGAGGACAAGTTCGAGCATCTGCCGCAGTCCAAGCGCGCCGAGGTCATCAAGCGCGGCGTCACCGCCTTCCTCACCGTGCAGGAAGGCTGCGACAAGTTCTGCACCTTCTGCGTCGTGCCCTATACCAGAGGCTCCGAAGTTTCCCGGCCGGTGGCGCAGATTGTCGCGGAGGCTGAGCGCCTGGCTGAAGCCGGGGTGCGCGAAGTGACGCTGCTTGGCCAGAACGTCAATGCCTGGCATGGCCAGGGCGAGAACGGCCACGAGTGGGGCCTTGGCCGCCTGCTGTTCAGGCTGGCCGAAATCCCCGGGCTGGCGCGTCTGCGCTACACCACCAGCCACCCGCGCGACATGGATGACGAGTTGATAGCGGCCCATCGCGATCTGCCGGCGTTGATGCCCTATCTGCATCTGCCGGTGCAATCGGGCTCCGACCGCATCCTCAAGGCGATGAATCGCCGGCACACGGCGAGGGATTATCTGGCGCTGCTCGACCGTATCCGCACTGCCCGGCCTGACATCGCGCTTTCCGGCGACTTCATCGTCGGCTTTCCCGGCGAGACAGAAGCGGATTTCGAGGCGACCATGGAGCTGGTGCGTCAGGTGAATTACGCCTCGGCCTTCTCCTTCAAATATTCGCCGCGCCCCGGCACGCCAGGCGCCGAAATGGCCGATCATGTGCCGGAAACGGTCAAGGACGAGCGCCTGCAGCGGCTGCAGGCTCTGCTTGTGAAGCAGCAGCAGGACTTCGGCTTGAGCCTCATCGGCAGCACCATCGACACGCTGATCGAGAAGCCCGGCCGCCAGGCCGGCCAGAAGGTAGGCCGCTCACCTTGGCTGCAGCCGGTTATTGTTGATGAAAAGGCCGGCGAAATCGGTGACATTATCCAGGTGCGAATCACGAAGACGGGCTACAACAGCCTGTTCGCCGAATTGGCCTGAGGGTCTCGGCAGATGAGGAGAGACGGTTGAGCGCAGCAGAGCTGAAGAACCTGCCCCCGGTACCGGCATCTGGGGCTTCTGACATGGCGCACATCGTTCTGACTTTCGACAACAACAAGCTTGCCAGCGCCCTCTATGGTCAGTTCGACGAAAACCTCGCCCGGCTCGAGCAGAAGCTTGGCGTCGACATCCGCTCACGCGGCAACCAGCTGACCATCAAAGGGTCCGCTTCTGCCGCCGAGCAGGCGCGCCGCGCCCTGGACAATCTTTACGGCATTCTCCAGAAAGGCGTCGATATCGGCCAGTCCGACGTTGACGGCGCCGTGCGCATGGCGATTGCCGCCGACGATCAGTTGACCCTGCCAACGCTGGAACGCAAGGGCAAGGTCTCCGCCGCCCAGATCGCCACCCGCAAGAAGACGATCTATGCC
>NZ_RZPF01000488.1:0-5175 GCF_004022735.1 Mesorhizobium sp. M7A.F.Ca.AU.001.01.1.1 | reverse complement strand
ATACAGACCGGGGCGCAGATGCCCAGGCGCCTAAAACAAGGCCCTCTCCAATGGCCCCGCCAGTGTCTCGGCAAAGCCCGTCGCCAGATGGTGCCTGTCACGAAACGCCAGCTTGCCTGATATGACGACGTGGCAGGAGGTCGGGCCGCAGAATTGGTTGGTGAGGTCGATGTAGCGGGTGTCGGGCACGCTGGTCACCACGGCGCGCTCGGTGGCGGCGGTGCTGTCGTTGGCGGCTTCGGCCCTTGGCGTGTCGCAGTGCGGCGAGGGTGCCTCGCGCCACCACAGGGTGCGCGCCACGCAGGAGCCGGCGAAGCTGGCGTTGATCGGCGTGTCGCGGATGACTGCCGTCTCGACACCGGCCCGGCTGAAGGCCTGCAAGGTCGAGCGCAGGCCGGCCTGCCAGCGCGCCACTTCGGCGGTGCGTTCGGCGGCGGGCAGATCGCGGGTCAGATTGCCGATGGAAAATTCGGAGATCACCACCAGGCGCGGCTTGCGGCGGATGATCTCTGATATGGCCTGCTCGCGCCAGGCGTCGCATTCGGTGTAGTCGCGCTTCAGCACCGTGTTGAAGGTGGAGAGCCGCGAGGCGCGGCACGATGATTTGAGGTAGGTGACCACCTTGGTGTCGTTGCGCCTGGCTGCTTCGATCAGCGGCGTCGACCAGTGGTCGGCGTGCGAATCGCCAAACAGCACGATGGTGCGGGTGGCATCGGCCGGGCCGAATGTGCAGGGTTTCGGCGTCACCGTTTGGAAGTCGGCCAGGCAGTTCTTGTCGACGGCCCGCGCGATGGAAGGTCTTTCGGCCGCCTGCTCGATGCCGCGCTGCTCGGGACCGATGTTGCGCGTGGCCAGATGCGCATTGGCGTAGGCGACCGCCACGCCGGCACCGGTCAGCGCCAGCGCGGGTGCGAGCGCGCGAGCGCCCACCGTCAGCCAGGCGCCGCGTCGTGCCGGGTTCTCGATGAGGTGATAGGTGAGCACCGACAGCGCCAGCGCCAGCACGCCGCAGCCCAGCCGCTGCGGCACCGTAAGATCGGGCGTCAGCATCCCGGCGTAGACGATGACCGGCCAGTGCCAGAGATAGAGCGAATAGGAGAGCGTGCCGATCCATTGCAAGGGCGGCAGCGACAAAGCGGTGGCCGGGCCAAGGACGTGCCGGTCGGTCCGCCCGTTGGTCTGTTCCCCGCAGCCGCCGCTCAGCAGCACCAGCACGGTGCCGGCAACCGGCAGCAGTGCATACCAGCCGGGGAAGGGCAGGTCCTCGCTCAACAGGCGATAGGCGGTCGCAATCAGCGCCAGGCCGAGCCAGCCAAGGGCTGGCCGCAGCCAGATGCGGTGCTGCAGCAAAGCCATGGGGACCAGCGTCGCCAGGCCGCCGGCAGCGAACTCCCAGGCGCGCAGCGGCGAGAAATAGAAGGCCCAGGCCGGCGCCGCGCTGGTCAGCCACAGGCAGGCGGCGAAGGAGGCGAGGCCGACCACGCCGATCATGGCTGCGGCCGTTCGCCGGCCCGGCCGCAGCCAGGCGGCCAGCAGAAGCAGCGCCGGCCAGGCCAGATAGAACTGCTCCTCCACCGACAGCGACCAGAAGTGGATGAAGGGATTGCTGGTGGCGTCGGCGGCGAAATAGTCGAACGACCAGCGCAGCAGCCACAGATTGATGGCATAGGCGGAGGCAAACATGGCGCCGCGCGAATAGAGCGCCTGCTCCTGCGGCGCCAGGATGAAGTAGCCGGCGGCCAGCGTGACCAGGATGACGAACAAAGCTGCCGGCAGGAGCCGCCGCGCGCGCCTGGCATAGAAGCGCCAGAGGTCGAGCCGGCCGGTCTCGCCGATCTCCTGCATGAGATGGGTCGATATCAGCCAGCCCGAGATGACGAAGAAGATGTCGACGCCGGCAAAGCCGCCGGGGAGCGCGGTGAGGCCGAAATGGTAGGCGACGACGCCGCCGACGGCGAGCGCGCGCAATCCTTGTATGTCCGGCCGGAACGATGCTGCCACGACGGCTCCCTCGTGCAAGCCCAGCCCCTGTGCAATGTCGGCGGTGCAGGCCGATATCGCAATGCAACAAATTATCGCAGTGCAACATGGCAGAAATGGGGAGATGGGCCGGGTGCCGGCCGGGCCCGATCCTTGCGTGGCTGGCTTGTCTGCACACCTGCGGCAGACGCAAAACAGCCCCGCGCGGGGCTGTTTCTCATTCGGGTTGCTGGACTGCTACTTGCTGCCGCCGTTCGCTTTCACGCTGCTGCAGAATTCGGGATGGCTGTTGGCCGCAGTGGCGTCCTTCGCCTCGTCCTCGCAGGCCTTCATCATCGCGGTCTGGTCGTCCGGCGTAAGGGCCTTCCAGGCTTTCACGAAGTCGTCGTTGCTGACCATCGTCTTCATGCTGCTATCGGTGTAGAAGGGCTGCATCTTGGCTGGATCGTCGAGAGCCGACGTTTTGGCAAACGCCGCGCCGCCGACCATCGAAAGTGCCATGGCGCCCAAGCAGATCATCTTGATGTTCATGGGTACTCTCCTATTGCTTTGGGATCGTCGAAGCAACGATCCATTGGAAAACGACAGGTTTGGGTGAAAGTTCCGGCATTTTTTGCGTAAAAAAGCCGAAACGAGGAAAAATATAGCCGAAAAACTTGAAACTTTCCCCGATTTTTCCCGTAGGAGGCGAGTTTATCGGGTCTCTCGTGCGAGACTGACCACCAGTCGATCGACGCTGGGGTCGTCGAGGCTGACGATATGGGCCATCTGCAACGCCCGCTTCATGCTGACCCTGGTGACGTCCTGCCGCATGATGACCGGCACAAAGGCCGGCCCCGATCCTGTGAGGACGATCGCCCTGCCGACCAGAACCGGTTCGGAGATGGGAGCCCACTGTACGGTCATGATCGAGGGCTCGCTTGTCTGGCGGCGGTTGATGCCTGTGAAATAGATCCAGTTCAGGCGCGAGATCGCTACGCCGTAGTGGTTGCCGGGCATTCTGGCGCCACCCTGGCCATCGCCCGGGGCCCACCGCGTCACCCGCCTGAAGGTGACCAGCTCGGCCTCACGTCGCAGGAAGGTGACCGAGCGCATCAGAAGGTCGGGGCGGCCGGGGACCGAAAAATAGGTGAAATAAGTGCCGCCGGCGATGGCGGGCGACGGCGGCCGCACCATGTTTTCGTACAGTGCCTCGCGCAGCGATGCATTGCCGTCGCCGTTGGCTGCGGGAATAGCCGGCTCGCGATACAGCTCGTTTTCGTCGATCTTGAAATAATCGCAGATCAGCCTGGCGGTGGTTTTGTTGGGCACCGCCTTGCCTTGCAGATAGCGCTCGAACTGGGTGCGATTGATGCCAAGCTCACGGCACACCGCGCTGACGGAAGCATGGCGCTGGACCAGCCGCCTGAGATTGGCGGCGAGATTCTCGCGAATTGGCACGACATCTCCCCGACAGACGTACGGACCAGTATTCAAGCGATAGCTTATATACACTTGCATGCCGTGGCGCTGGCGCGAAGATGGACCTTTGGCCAATAGGCAACGATCCCGTAGAGCGTAGGCTGTACGATTCTGACAGTCCGGCTATGCAAGCCGCGTAAATGGGCGTATTTCGGTGGCAAGAGCGACCTCGGATCGGCCTCTCGACATCCTGTAATGGAGGGCGGTTTGGATCATACCGACCTGGTCGAGCTTCTGGACTACACGCAGGCGCAATTGACGAAAATCCGCCAGGCGGTCGCGGCAAGCGATCACGCCGGTGCCATGTTCACCATTGATTGCCTTGTCGGAGCGGCGGCCGAGCAGACGAAGTGCAAGCTTGCAAGCCTGGAGCATGCCGGCTTGCCGATCGGCAAGGATGAGCCGATCGGCAGGGATGGGCCGATCGGCAGGGATGGGCCGATCGGCAGGGATGGGCCCATAAAAGGCGGTGCGGCACCGCCCGGCAAAGCGACATCGGGCAAGCCGGATGCCGGCGGCAGCCGCTCCTGATCAGGCCGCGCCGATCTCGCCGATCAGCCTTGCATATTCGGCCTCGGCTTCGCCGTAACTGCCATTGGCGAGTTCCAGCAGCCCGGCGCGGTCGCGAATGACGATCTCGCCCCGTTTCGAGCGAATCAACGCGCGGCCTTCGAGCAATTGAAGCGCGACGGTGACGCCTGGCCGCCTGACACCAAGCATGATGGCCAGGAATTCGTGGGTGATGGCGAGATGTTCGCCGGTCACCCGGTCGTCGCACATGAGCAACCATCGCGCCAGCCGCTCCTCGAGCTTCAGCCGCGCGTTGACGAGCGCGGTGCAGCCGGCCTGGGTTTGTAGTGCGTTGACGAAGCGCAGCAGGAACATGCGCAAGGTCGTACTTGCCTCCAAAGCTGCCTTGAAAGCGCCGGCTTCGATGCGGATCGCTTCGCCTTCGAGTTGGACAAAACAGGCATGCGGCGCACGGTCGTCGCCCATCACCAGGGAGTATCCCGTCATGCCTTCGAAGCCGATGAAGCCCACTTCGGCCTCTTGGCCGCTTGCCGTGCTGGCGACCACCGAACCAATGCCCTGTTCGATGAAGTAGACGGCCTCGATCGGAACATTCGGGGTCACCAGCATCATGCGCAATGGCAAGTCGCAGCGCTGCATGTGCGGCTCGAGCAACGCCAGATCATCCGCAGGCATGCGCCGCAGCAATTGGTTTCGGTACGGATGGTTCCCGTCGGGATTGGGTTTTTTGTCGGGATCAGAGTTTTTGTTGGGATCAGACATGGCGTGGCCCAATGCAGGGCAAGAGCCATCCAATCTCCCAGCCGTCCGTGCCCGTAAAAACGTGAGGACGATGGCCTATGTATAGGGGCTCTGAACGCAGAAAGATATCAATGCGATATGAAATTCGAAGCACGGCGCCCCCCAACGCCTGTTCGCATATGAAAAGATCGGCCTGAATGTTAGTGTCGGAAACGTACCAAACGCCATTTGGTACAAAACCGACATATTTCATGAGAGCGCCGGATCACGCCGATAAAATCCGCTGGCCAATGAAAAGCGCCATGTCGCGCTGGGCCTGGGGACCGTTCGAAGAAGGGGGAGGACCGGGGGGAGAATTGTACGATAGTTACTGTGATGAAGGCCGATGTTGACTCTTGCTCAGCCCGATTTCATTTTTTGACCCACAGCGTCTAAAGCGCATCGCGTTTGATCCGATTTATG
>NZ_RZPF01000487.1:0-5183 GCF_004022735.1 Mesorhizobium sp. M7A.F.Ca.AU.001.01.1.1 | reverse complement strand
CTCATATCGAGCCGCTCTGGGCCGAGCGCGAGGCGCTCCCTGTAGCGACCGGGCTCCGCGTCGACGCGCGCGAACTCCTCATCTCGACCGTGGCCGAAGCTCATCCCGACATTCGCGAGAAATCGGCCGCCCCTTCGATCTGGCCGCTTTTAGCGGCGCTGGCCGTCGGCGGCACGTTTCTCTATTCAATCTTCACGCCCTGGGCGATCGTCTGGGGCGCCGCGCCAATCGCCATCACGTTGATCGGATGGTTCTGGCCCAAGGGCGATCCGGAGGACGAGGAATGAAGCAGCGCGCCGCCGCCGATCTTTCTGGCCTGCCCACCTTCGGGCACGGTCCGCGCAGCCCGACCTGGTGGGGCACGCTGGGTTTCATGGCGCTGGAAGGCACGGGCTTCGCGCTGGCGGCCGGCGCTTATCTCTACCTTGCGCAGTCATGGCCAGACTGGCCGCTCAGCGCACCGCGCCCGAACCATTGGCCCGGAACGATCGTCACCATTTTGTTCATCGTCAGCCTTGTGCCTAACCACATCCTCCACCGCTATGCCAAGCAATGTTCGATGGTGCCGGTGCGGATCGGGCTGATGGTCATGTCGCTGCTCGGCATCGCTCCGCTCGTCGTGCGCTGGTTCGAATTCCCGGCCCTCAACATCTATTGGGACACCAATGCCTATGGATCGATGCTCTGGGTGCTGCTCGGGCTGCACACCACCCATCTCATCACCGATGTCGGCGACACCATCGTGCTGACTGTGCTGATGTTCACGCGCCACGGCTATAGCGGCCGTCGCTTCGGCGATGTCGGCGACAATGTCTTCTACTGGGACTTCGTGGTCCTGACCTGGATTCCGATCTATCTGCTCATCTACTGGGTGCCGAGGCTAGGCTGAGATGCGTGCATTACGCCTGGGAACGTCTTGGGGTGGTCTTCTGTCAGGGCCGCTGGCGTGGGCGGTCTCGACACAGCTGAATTATGCGCTGGTGCCCTGGCAATGCAATCGCCAGGTGCCGGTCGTGCTTCCCGTGGCGCTGCTGCTCGTCTTGTTGTCGCTGCTCGGCGGGGCGCTGTCGTGGCGGGCGAAGCGGCGAGGCGGTGCCGCATTCAAGCCGAAGCGTACGCGCGCCACAGAGCGCTTCGTCGCCAATCTCGGCATGCTGTCGGCGTTGCTGTTTGCGCTTGTGATCCTCATGCAAGGCAGCGCGGCGCTGATCCTGGATGAGTGCCTGCGATGAATCTGGACGGGCTGTTCTCTACTTCCATCTGCTACGGCGCCGGCGCACCCGAGGCCGGGTGGACGCTCGCGCTGCCCATCACCCTGCCACTTGCCGTGCTTGCCCTGATATATGTCGTTGGAGCTGGCCGGCTTTGGCGGCGCAGCAGCCGCGGCAGGACTTTGCGGCTGCGCCAGGCTCTGCTGTTCACGGCCGGATGGGGCGTGTTGACGGCCGCGTTGGTCAGCCCGATTCATGCACTCGGTGAGCAGATCTTTGCGGCGCATATGATCGAGCATGAACTGCTGATGGCCGTGGCGGCGCCGCTGCTGGTCTCCGCCAGCCCGGCTGCGGCCTTGATGTGGGGATATCCCGCCGGGGTCCGGCGCATTCTTGGAATGGCCGCGCACGGCAGATGGCTGAATGCGGTTTGGTCTTTCGTAACTCGACCGCTCAGCGCGACCATTGCCCACGGCCTGGCCATATGGATCTGGCACCTTCCGGCGTTGTTCGAGGCCGCGCTCGAACGCGGCGTGATGCACTATGCACAGCACGCGAGCTTCTTCGGAACAGGGCTGCTGTTCTGGTGGGTACTCTTGCCGCGTCCCGGCCGCCAGCATGCCTATGGGACCGCAGTGATGCATCTTTTCGTCACCTCGCTGCACACTGGCCTGCTTGGCGTGCTCCTGCTGCTCTCGCCGCGGCTCTGGTACCCGCAGAACGCGGTGGGTGCGGCACTATGGAATTTGAGCCCCCTGGAAGACCAGCAACTTGCCGGGCTGGTGATGTGGGTTCCCGCTGGACTGATCTATGGCGGCGCAGCGCTGCTGCTGGCCGCGCTGTGGATCAAGGCGAGCGGAAGGGGGGAGGCTGCGCATGCCTACGAGCTTGTCTAAGCTGCTTGCCGGCGCCAGCGTCGCGCTGGTGCTGCTCGTTGCGGGCGTGGCCGGAATGACCTGGTGGTCCGATCAGGCGGCGCGCATCCGCCACGAGGCGGAGGCGGCCACGGGAGGTGACATTGCGCGCGCCATGCCGATCATGACTGCGAATGGTTGTTCCGGCTGCCATACGATTTCGGGCGTGCCGGGCGCGCAAGGGCAGGTCGGTCCACGCCTCGACGCCAGTCTTGCTGACCGCACCTTTATCGGCGGCGGGCTGGCCAACAATCCAGAGAACCTGATCCGCTGGATACGGTCTGCCAGGGAAATCAATCCGCGCACGGCCATGCCATCGACCCGAATTTCGGAGCAGCAGGCGCGCGATATCGCGGCCTACCTCTACGCTCTGAAATGATTGAGCGGTTCACCGTTTGACGGACAACGCCGACCCTGTGTGGAAGAGACCGACTATCGCCGATCCAGGATCATCTAGCTTTGATGCTGAGACGGATCGGATATCCGTTCACGCACGGCATGCTCGGTCTTGTCTGCTGTGGACTTCACGATCTCGCCGAGCTGATCGGCGATCGTGTCTGCTTCCATATGTTGCCGGCCAGCTTCCTGCTTGATGGTCTCATAGGCTTCGGCGGCGACCTGCTTGGCCTCGTCGAGACCCCTGTCGAGCATGGTTTCGGCGGTATCGCGAAGCTTGTCGCCATAGGCGCCTAGCTGCTCATCCTCCGTTGCGGTGTGGGGCAGCATTGCACCTATGGCGGCGCCGATGGCGAGACCCGCGGCCGCTATGGCCAAGGGCTGGTTCTCCAACAGATCTTGCGCGGAGCGGGCGGCTTTCGCCGCCATGTCGCCGGTCACCGATCTTGCAGTGGCCGTGGTGCCCGTCAAACCCTCGGCGGCGCTGCTTGCAGCGCTGGAAACGGTATCGCCGACGCTGGTGGCAGCCGATGACAGCGATGCGGCGGCATCGGAAAGCGTGCTGCCCAAGCCTCCACGTTCCCGTTCATCATGTCGTCCCGGCGCCGAGGGCATTGAGTAGCCAGCCGAACCGCGGGCGGTGTCTGCGGTACCACTGCCGAACATCAGCCAAGCCAGACCCGCGCCCACCATAGTGACCGGCAAAGGATTGTCTCGGACCTGCGTTCTGAGGTTGGCGAGCATGGCCGAACTCTCCCCTCCCGAGAACAGCCCGGTGAACTCATCGAGCAATTGTCCCGGCGTCATCCTGCCTCGAATGGATTCGGCGGTCTCCATCACCCGCGCACGGGCTGCCTCGGCCTCGCGTTCAAGTTCGGCTGCGGATTTCTCAGTCATCTCACTTGTTCCTTGATCACGCTCGCGTCGCGCTTGAGCTGTTCCTGGGTGCGGTCGGGGGTAAGTTCCGAAGGCGCCATGCTGGCCGTCCCGGTCCGCAGCAGGATAATGCCGAGGGCCGCCACGACCACGCCGACCAGCAGGGAAGACCACCCCGCGCCAAGTCCTGCCCGCGTCAGTGCAATAACGAGTGCCTGCAGCAACACCATTAGCGCGGCGAGCAAGCAGATCGCGCCGCCCAGCACTTCCGCGGCACCTGCTCCGGCTTTGGCAAGCTTTTCAGAAAGCTCGGCCCGAAACAGCCTGGCCTCGGTTTGCACCAAAGTGGTGACATTCTGGGCCAAGTCGGTGATCAGCCCGGCAAGGCTTGGGTTGTCCTGGGTGTTCATCTGTCCTGCTCCGTGCTCTGCATGGCCCCATCATCGCCGACGACGCCCGAATCCTGCGACCGATCAGCGGACCAACCCTGTGCCTGATCGGTGTGGGATTTGAGGTCTCCCGGCGCATCCTGAAATTCTGGACCCGCCGGCGGCGAGGCCTTGATGAACCGCCCGAGAGCCAATCCGGCCAATACCGATCCGGCAAGCAGGACACCGGGATTTTGCCGGCCAAAGGACTGCACGTCCTCCAGGACCTGGCCGAACGGCTTCTGTTTCAATGACGATGAAAGCCGCTCCAGGCCACCGGCAGCATCCAATGCGAACTTCGATGCGTTCCTTTCATCGTTGTTGGCCAGGTGGTCACTGGCCGCGCGCAGTGCGCCGCCCAGCGCCGCCAGGCTCGATCCGATGTCGCGCTGCGCTTCCTGCGCCTTGTCGGAGATGACCTCCCTGGCTTCAGATGCATAGTCGCCAGCCTTGCGGGTCACCGTATCACGCGCGTCGTGAAGCAACTCGCTGGCACGCTCATTTTCCTGGCGAAGCCTTTCGGAAACGTCGCTTTTCGTCTTGTCGAAATCGGTGGGCTGTCCGCCCTGATCGTTTTCATGCTGCATGGGGCCACCTAGTGAAGACCGAGGAAGGAGAGGACCGCCAGCACGACAACGATAACGCCGATAAGATAGATGACACTGTTCATGTGCACGTCCTCCGTGGCTGTCCAACTTCGCGGAGCCGGCGATGTTCCCTAGGTGAAGCATTTATGTCGAAGCGGAAATGGAGAGCTTCGTCAGGCACGCACCAGTCACCAATGGGTCGCGCTATCCCTCGTGCGGAGCGCCAGTTGCTCGGTACCACCGGGTGCGCCCGACTCCGCAGGAGCCGCTAGCAGGAGACAGCCGAGTGCCGGCTGCCTCCGGCATTGCTATCTTTGCCTATTCGGCTGCCCGCCTGTCGATCATCTGCTCGCTCTGGGCGCCGGAACTTGGCCGAGGCGGCGACAGGATGGGCTCCTCGCCCATTGGCGAACCGGCGACCAGGGAGAACTCGCCCTTGCCGTCCATCGACGGTCCTTCGCTCCAACGTCCCTGCGCTGGTTCGACACCTTCGACGAAGCAATTGATGAAGGCATAGGATACGTCCTGATGCTCCTTTTCCTGCGGGAAGGAGTTGGGGACCGGCAGAGACGCGTTCAGTCCGCCCATATCTTCGATTGCCGCGAGCCACTGCTGTTGGTGCATGGTGTCGCGCGCAATAAGGAAGGACAGCATGTCCTTCATGCCGGGATCGCTGGTCATGTTGTACAGGCGGGTCGCAAGCACGCGGCCGCTTCCTTCCGCGGTGACGTTTGCGACCATATCCGCGGCAAGATTGCCGCTGGCATAGAC
>NZ_RZPF01000486.1:0-5188 GCF_004022735.1 Mesorhizobium sp. M7A.F.Ca.AU.001.01.1.1 | reverse complement strand
CGTTGGAGGTCGACCTCGGGACCGCACTGTCGCGCCAGGAATTCGACCTCGATTTCCAACCCATCATGAACATCGCCTCCGGCGAGATCGTCGGCGCGGAAGCCTTGATGCGCTGGCATTCCCCAGAACGTGGCATGGTGGCGCCGGACAGCTTCATTCCGGTCGCCGAAGAAACCGGATTGATCGTGCCGCTTGGAGAATGGGCGCTGAGGAAAGCCTGCACGGCGGCGGCACGGTGGCCCGCCGGCCTGCGCGTCGCGGTCAATGTCTCGGCCGTGCAACTTAAAAGCGGCAGCTTCGCCCGCAGCGTCATCTCGGCGCTGGCTTTCTCCGGCGTGCCAGCCGGTCGGTTGGAACTGGAGATCACCGAAACCGTGCTGATGGACGAAAGCGAGGTGGTGCTAAGGACGCTGCGGCAGTTGCGCGAACTCGGCATCCGCATCGCGCTGGACGATTTCGGCACCGGCTATTCGTCGCTCGGCTACCTCAGGCGTTTTCCTGTCGACAAGATCAAGATCGACCGTTCGTTCATCCACGATTTGGGCAATCGCGACACCGCGGCGATCGTTCGCACCGTCATCGGGCTGGGTGCCGAGCTTGGCATCACTGTCACCGCCGAGGGGGTCGAGACCGAGGTGCAACTCGACATCCTGCGCAGCAATGGCTGCACCGAGGCGCAGGGCTTTCTGATCGGCGCGCCGTCACAGGCGGCCGAGATCCAGCGTCTGTTGAGATCCCGGGCGCCGCACAGCCAGACCGGCTAGGCCGGCCATCGTCAATGCAGCGTCTCGATGTACTTTTCGTGGAAGCTGACATAGCCGGGCTCGACCACCTTGAGATGCCGCTCGATCAGCGCATGAAACCGCGGCAGTTGATGAAACGGCACGCCGGGATAGGCATGATGCTCGGCATGGAACGGCATGTTCCACGCCAGCTTGCGGACCAGCCAGTTGGTCAATGTGGTCCTGGTGTTCTCCAGCATGTTGGCGACGAACGGACAACGACCGTGCTCGGCCAAGAGATAGAGGCGCAGAAACGGCTGCCCCAACAGAGCGGGCAAAATCCAGACATAGACAAGCACCGAGAGCCGGAAATAGACGGCAAGCAGAAGGAGCACGGCATAAAAGGCAATCATGGCGCGTGCCTCGATGCGCACCTTGTCATAGCCCTTTGGCGGAACGTAGCTTTCGCGACCACGATCCGCGGCGTTGGCATAAAGCGTCTTGATGTGGCCCCACCATAACGGGATGCCGGATATGTGGACGAGGTATTGCCGCCATGTCTCCGGCTTGGGGAACGCCAGTTCCGGGTCATTGTCGGGATCTTGCGTGTATCGATGGTGGGCAAAGTGGAAGTAGCGGAACCAGTCCGCCGGCAGTGCGATCGCCAGGCTGCACACCCGCGCCACGAGATCGTTCAGCCGCTGCGCCTCAAAGGCCGTGCGATGAACCGTCTCGTGCAGCAGCGTGAATAGGAACACGATGAGGAGACCTTGCGGCAGCATCAGCAGCGGCCAGAACGGCACTTTGGCGGCGATCAGCGATCCGAGGATCACGATCGCACCCCAATGAGCGGCAAGCTGAACGAGGCCCGCGGCATCAGACTTGGCGGTCAGCCGGTTGCGCTCCTCCTGCGTCAACGATGAAATTACGTCGCGATGATCCACGGGCTTCGATCCAGGCTGGGATTTGATAGAATCCACTGTAGCGCATGAAAAATCTTTCCAAAAATGACGATTTCTGCGATTTAGATAAGCTGAACTTATCTATCCGGTGATCATGGCCGTACTTCCCTCTCTCAAAGGACTTCAGGCTTTCGAGGCTGCCGCCCGTACAGGCAGCTTTGCGGGGGCGGCGGAAGAGCTTTCTGCATCGGCCGCCGCCGTCAGCCAGCTCATCCGCACCGTCGAGGAGCAGATGGACCGCAAGCTGTTCCATCGCGTCAACCGGCGCGCCGTCCTCACCGAGGCCGGCGTCGAGATGCTGCCCAGGCTGACCATGGCCTTCCAGGAGATCGGCAGCGTCGCGCGCCAACTGGGCGGCGATGCGTTCCGCCCGCGCCTCGTGGTGTCGGTGCCGCCATCCATGGCCATGGGTTGGCTTTCGCAGCGCCTCACTGGTTTTGTCTCCAGCCATGGCGCCGTCGACATATCGCTCAGAGGCGAGGATGACCCGGTGCCGTTCGACCGTGAGTTGATCGACATCAGGCTCACTTATGGCCCGCACTATCGCGAGCACCCGACCGAGGACATCGTCCAGGACGCAGTCTATCCCGTGTGTGCACCCGGGCTGGCGGACACGATCAAACCCGAAGGCCTCGCCAGCCTGCCGCTTATCCATACCGGCTGGGGACCGACCGGTGCGTCCTTTCCGTCCTGGCACAACTGGTTCGAGGCGGCCGGCATCGAACCCGGCCGGGCAGCGCAGCGCGGCCTCTCGGCCAACTCATCGCGCGCAGCACTCGACCTTGCCATTTCGGGATTGGGCGTGGCGCTGGCGCAAGGGATCTACTGTGCCGAGGCGCTGGAGGACGGCCGACTTGTCAGGCCCCTCGCCCAAATGGTCGAGCTGCGCCAGCCCTATTGCCTGACGATCCCGGCGCGCAGCGCCAGACGCGATGTCGTGGACGCATTTCGCCAGTGGCTGATCGACGAGTGCCGGCGCGCAGTCGGCTCGCCGGCACTGCGTTGACGCGACACGCGGCAATCGTCAGAGGTGCCCGCTCAATGCCTCAGCCATGTCCTTGTTTGTCGCCACGGGGATGATCTCGAATTCCACCAGATCCGCCCATTCGATGACCCAACGCTGCAGCAGCGTGACGTCATCGGCCTCCACCAGCAGGAAGCAGCGGCTCATGTCCGCCGCGATCCAGCTGTGGTGCACGAGCAGCTCGTCCGGTTTCAGGCGGCCGCGGTCGCGAAAGCGGCGATAGATCTCCTTGCGATCACAGCCGGTGAAATCCTCGATCACGATAAACTGCATGTTCTACCCCCGATCAAATTACCGCCCCGGCCGGTCCAACCGCTCCAGGAACCACTGCGTCAGCCGCACCCAGACCTCGTCCTTCTCACCGGAATCCTCCCAGCCATGATCGAGGTTGGGATTGTCATTCACCTCGATGACGAAGACGCCGTCCTTGGTCTCCTTGAGGTCGACGCCATAGAGCCCGTCGCCGATGCAGCGCGCCGCCTTCACTGCCGTCTCGACGACATGCGCCGGCGTTTCCTTCAGCGTGAAGGTCTTGATGCCGCCCTGGTCGGGCTTGCCGTTGGCCTTGTGGTTGACGATCTGCCAGTGCTTCTTGGCCATCAGATAGTGCACGGCAAACAGCGGCTGGCCGCCGAGCACGCCGACACGCCAATCATATTCGGTCGGAATGAATTTCTGCGCGATCAGAAGGTCGGAATCCTCCAGCCATTCGGTGGCGAGCGTCTTCAGTTCCTCGAAATTGGCGCATTTCTTGACGCCGCGCGAGAACGACGAATCCGGGATCTTCAGCACCAGCGGAAAGCCCAGCGTCTGCGCCGCCAGTTCGAGATCCGAGGTGCCGGCGATCATCACCGTCGGCGGCACCGGCACCTTGTTGTAGGCCATCAGCTCGTTGAGATAGACCTTGTTGGTGCAGCGGATCATCGACAGTGGATCGTCGATCACCGGCATGCCTTCCTGCTGGGCGCGGCGGGCGAAACGATAGGTGTGGTTGGAGATCGAGGTGGTCTCGCGGATGAACAGCGCGTCGTAATTGGCGAGCTTGGCCAGGTCCCGCTTGGTGATCGGCTCGATTTCGACGCCCATCTTCTCGGCGATCTTGGCCCAATAGCGCAGCGACGAGATCTCCGAGGGCGGCAATTCCTCATGCGGGTCGACCAGCGTGGCGAAGGTATAGCGCGCCGGCGTGCGGCCCTTGGTGTCGCGCCACTCCCGGTTGGTGTAGGTTTCCAGGCACTGTATGAAGCTTTTTTCCTCGTCCTCGGTCATCCGCGCCAGCGGATGGAAGCCGATCTTGCGGATCGAGGCCCATTCGGCGCTGTCCTTGATGTGGACTTCGAGCGCCGGTGCGCGGAACCAATCGAACAACAGCTTGGCGAAACGGTCCCAGATTTTTGACGGCCCGATGCCGAAGAAGATGCAGACCTTTTGCGGAAAGGCGCCACCAAGATCCTTGCGGCATTTGTTGAGCGCCAGTTCCAGTTCCGGCAGCGCGTGCTCATAGAGCTTGCGTTCCGACAGGTCGATCATCGTCTCGACGGTCGGGATCACCTTGTGGCCGCGCGAGCTTGCCAGCAGCGAGGCATAGTAGCCGCGGCTCTGGTAGGCGTAATTGTTCGACAGGTTGATGACCTTCGGCCGCTGGCCGCGAAACAATGACGGATGCGCGAGATAGTCGCGATTGGTGATGATCTTGTGCGGTGTCGCCACCTGGTCGAGATCGCTCTGCCTGCCGGTAAGGATGACCCAGGTCATTGTCTGTCACGCTTTCCCAGAGTGATGGCGGCCCGCAGTCCATCGCGACCGAACTGCGCCATGTTCATGAAGATGCCGTAAGGCACGGGAATGTTGGCTGCATCAAGGATGGTCTCCTGCCTTTCATCCTCGACCCAAGGGTCGTGGATCAGGATATGGTCGCCGTCATCGCCGATCGCCAGCACCCAGTGCGGCACCTTCTTGCCGAACATCAGGAAGCCGCTGATCAGCACCAGCACCAGCTTTCCCCCAGCGATCGCAGCGCGGATATCGTCGATTGTGAATGCACGGTAATTCACCGGGATGCCGTAAAGTTCCGCGCGTCGGCGAAAGTCGACCTGGGCCAGTTCCATTACCCTGCGCTTGTCCTCGCTGCGCACCGATTGCAGGAACAGCGCGCCATAGAAGGAGACGTAGATCTCCACCGCGAGCCCGCTCTCATAGCCCGAGACAGCGAGGCCGAACGGCTCGCAACCCCCGGGACCCGACATCATGAAGACGGTCGTCGCTTCACGCCACAGGCGGATTTCCATGACCGGATCCGGCACGAAGCCGCGATCGAAATTGGCCATCGCCATCATCAGGCAGCACGGACCGCAGGTGAATTCACAGGTCTGCGGGTAGAACGGCACCTTGGTGGCGATCGGAATGTCGCCACGCAAGGTTTTTTCGTAGCGAAGTGCCGTTTCGCCATCCTCATAGTAGCCGGGCTCACGCCCGATCTT
>NZ_RZPF01000485.1:0-5195 GCF_004022735.1 Mesorhizobium sp. M7A.F.Ca.AU.001.01.1.1 | reverse complement strand
GACATGGCCGAATTCACCCTGCACGATCTGCAATGCTTCGATGCGGTGGTCCGCACCGGCGGTTTTCAGCCTGCGGCGGCCATGCTGTATCGCTCGCACCCCGCGGTGTTCGCCGCCGTCGCCAAGCTGGAGCGACAGCTCGGCCTCGTCCTTTTGGATCGCAGCGGCTATCGCGTGCGTCCGACCGAGGCCGGGCTGTCGTTCCACCGCCGAGCGCTATCGCTGCTGCGCGAGATGGACGGTTTGCGCGTCCATGCCGCCCAGTTGGCGATGGGTGAGGAAAGCGAGATCCATGTGGTGATCGGCGACCTGTGCCCGCGCCCGCAGGTGCTGGGCATGCTCGGGCGATTCTTCGCACAGTTGCCCGGCACGCGCCTGCATCTGCATTTCGAAGCGGTGGGCGGCCCATGGGAGCGTCTCTTCGACGACGAAGCCGACCTGATCCTGCACTGGGTCGACAAGGGCGATGCGCGGGTGGAATGGGTCGATTTGTGCAAGGTGTCCTTCATTCCCGTGGTGGCGCCGGGCTTTCTGCCTCAGCGTATCGAGCAGCCGATCACCCCGGACCAGATGCAGGCACTCACCCAATGCGTCATGCGCGACAGCGCCCGCCATTCGCCACAACAAAACTATTCGCTGATCGAAGGCGCGCCGCAATGCCTCGTCGCCGACCAGGGCATGAAGAAGGAGATCATCCTGCAGGGCCTTGGCTGGGGCCACCTGCCCCGCTTCCTGATCGAGGAAGAACTGCAGGACGGACGCCTGCACTCCATTGCCGGCCGTCATCTGCCGGGCCGCACCGACGAACTGGTGGTGGCGCGCCGCCGCGACCGGCCGCATGGGCCGATCGCGAACCGGCTGTGGGATCATATCCAGCAGGAAGCGCCGGCATTGCGCCGTGTGCTCGAAGCGCCGAAATCCGCCGAGGAAGTCAGCGGCCAACCAGCCAGCGAAAAGCGCGACGGATGAACGTTTGAGCGTCCTCCGTCACTGGTTCGCCGTGCGCCATCAGCACTCTTTCGGCCGGCCATGCCAGTATGCGTTGAAGAGCGGCACGCGCGGCGCGCCGGTCGGTAAAGCCGGCGCGGAATTTTCGCGGCACTGAGGGCTCTGCGGCCACCATCAGATCCAGCCGGGCTACGAGCGCCCGCCAGCCCTTGAACCATCCGGCGTGGAAATGCTGGATCAGATCGGTGAACAACACTGTCCTGCTTGCGCGGTGGAAGAAGACAATCTCGGTGGTGATCCTGTTGCCGCGCACGACGACCTGGTCGAGATCGTCCGCCCAGTCGGCGGCAGGCGTATCGCCGAGCTCGCCGCAGAAGAGGATATCTCGGCGCTTTTCCCGCAGGCCGGGTGGCGCATAGACCTTGGCATCGGGATAGCCGCGCTGCCAGTCAGCGAGAAACACGTGGTGAAGCGAATTGGGCGGGATCAGGAAGCGCACCACGCCCAGAGCGTCCACATCGGCGCGCAGCTCGTTCGTGAGCTCTACCGGTGACCAGATGAACAAACCGCCCCCGGACAATCCGATAACGGCCATACGCGTGGGATAGTGAAAGCCGGCGGCCGCCGTGACGATCGGACCATCCGCAATCCAGATCCCAAGGCCGAATTCCTTGAGACTACCAGCCATTTGCACATTGCTTCCCATAGAGCCGCTTGAATTCCGATGCGCCACAGTCGACCCTTCGCGGGATTGGCGGCTGCCGCAATGCGGCGGTCACGCAGCAAAAGTTTACATATGTGTAAATTTACACTAGGGTATAAAAATGACAACCCCAAAGCGGACCGAACGGTCGCGAAGCCTCATCCTCAATGCCGCCGACCTGGCGTTTCGGGAGATGGGGTTTGCCAACACCTCGGTCGAGGAGATCGCGACGCGTGCCGGCTTGACCCGCAAAACGGTCTACAATCTGTTCAGTTCGAAAGAAGAAATCGCGTTGCGGCTCATCGCCCGCGTGGAGGCGGGCGATGCCGCCTACCGCGCCCGCATGGCGGCGAACGAAGATGTATTCGTCATGCTCGAGACAGTCTTTCTCGACAGCGCCGGCTGGTGCCTGGCCAATCCCTCGCTTGCCAGGCTGGCTCTTGCCCCCGCCGAGCGTCCGTCCCTGCAGCCGCCGCCCGACCGGCCCTCATTCCAGCGCCTGGTCCGGGACCTTCTGGTGCTCGGCCAACGGCAAGGTGTCATTCGCAGGGATGACGATGCCAATTTCATGGCGCTGGTCCTGCTTGGAATATACGGCCAGGCGATGCTTTCGGCGCTTTCGGCCGGGTCATTCAGCGAGGACGAGATCAGGCACCTCATCCGCATCGTCGTTGAAGGGATCGGCAAACGCTAACTACGCGAACCACTTGTCCGCCGATCTCCAAAGCGCCGCAGGAGTGCTCCCGGCCTTCGCTTCATTGGCTGCTCTTCGGAGCCTTGGCGTCCTTTGAACGCTCCGCGATAGCGGGGCCGGCCCCGGACGTCTTTTCGGTTGCAGCGCTCGGCGTGGCTTGCTTTGGCGGGTTTTGTCCCTCCGACTGGCGGGTGCGGTCTTCCACTTCGCCCATCCGGCGGGTGAGCCCTATTCCGCCGGCAGGCTTCTCGTTGGCGGCCGCATCCTGGGAGAATTCATCGGAAGCGTCGGCATCGGTCTTTGCCGGATATTTCGTCGCACCGGTTTCATAGCGGGTTTCGTTCTCAGTCATGGCATCTCTCCAGTTGCATGACGGATAAACATCTCGGCGCTATCCGGGTTCCAATTCCTGGACTTGGATTCCGGACGGATCTGGATTCCGCCCGGTCGGCCACCCAAGCGACGAGATGAGCAGCACCCTACTGCAGCAGACCCTTGACGATGCCGCTCGCCTTGCCGAAATCCATCTGGCCGGCATATTTCTGCTTCAGTGCGGCGATCACCTTGCCCATGTCCTTCTGGCTGGCCGCACCGGTCGCGGCGATCGCCTCGCGCGCCGCAGCAGTTACCGCCGCATCATCCAGCTGCGTCGGCAGGAAGGTGCGGATGATCTCCATCTCGCCGCGCTCCTGCGCGGCCAGTTCCGGCCGCTTGCCGTCATCGAAGGCTTTGGCCGATTCCTCGCGCTGCTTCACCATCTTGGCCAGGATCTGCAGGATCTCCTCGTCGCTGGCCGGCTCCTTGCCTGACCCGCGATTGGCAATGTCGCGGTCGTGAATGGCGGCCTGGATCAGCCGCAATGTCGGCAGCCGGTGCTTGTCCTGCGCCTTCATCGCGCTCTTCAGGGATTCGGCGATTTTGCCGCGCATGGTGCATTCTCCTTCGATCGGCGCGGACAATAGCGCCGCGGGCGAGCCAAGGCAAACTCTGATGTGCCGGGGCAAGCCACTGATTTTGCTAGGCGAAATAAAATATGGCGGCATTTCGCATGATCATTGACCGCCCTGCCCCCTTCCCCTATGTACTGGGCCTTGCATGAACGGAAATTTGACTGCGTGGAAGCCGCGAAATCGCCGCTTCGCGCCGTTTGCCGCGCAGATGGCCCGCCGGGCCGGTTGCAGCGCGCGGCCTGACAGGAGTGCCGCATGGCCGAGATGACGCCCGCCTTGACCCCCGCTTGGGCCACGGAAAAGCCGACCGCCCTTCTGGTGCTGGCCGACGGTACCGTCATCGAAGGTCGCGGTCTCGGCGCCACCGGCTCCGCTGTCGCCGAAGTCTGCTTCAACACGGCGCTGACCGGCTATCAGGAAATCCTCACCGATCCGTCCTATGCCGGCCAGATCGTCACCTTCACCTTCCCGCATATCGGCAACATCGGCACCAATGACGAGGACATCGAGGATCTCAATCCGCTCGCCCGCGCCGGCGCCGTCGGCGCCGTGTTCAAGGCCGATGTCACCAACCCGTCCAACTACCGTGCCGGCACTGGTCTCGACCAGTGGCTGAAGAAGCGCGGCATCGTCGCTTTGTCGGGCATCGACACCCGCGCGCTCACCGCGCTGATCCGTGAAAAGGGCATGCCCAACGCCGTCATCGCGCATGCGCCCGATGGCGTGTTCGACATCGACGATCTGAAGCGCCGCGCCGCCGCATGGTCGGGCCTGATCGGGCTGGATCTCGCCAAGGAGGTTACGTCGGGCCAGTCCTCGGTCTGGCGCGAGACACCCTGGGTGTGGAACGAAGGCTTTGGCGAACAGATCGAACCGACAATGCACGTCGTCGCCATCGACTACGGCGTCAAACGCAACATCTTGCGCCTGCTCGCCGGCCTCGGCGCCAAGGTCACCGTGGTGCCGGCCAAGTCCGGCGCCGAGGAAATCCTCGCCATGCAGCCGGACGGCATTTTTCTCTCCAACGGCCCCGGCGACCCGGAAGCCACCGGCGACTATGCCGTACCGGTCATCCGGGATCTGCTGAAGACCGACATCCCGGTGTTCGGCATCTGCCTTGGCCACCAGATGCTGGCGCTGGCGCTGGGCGGCAAGACCGCCAAGATGCACCAGGGCCATCACGGCGCCAACCATCCGGTCAAGGACCACACCACCGGCAAGGTCGAGATCGTCTCGATGAACCACGGCTTTGCCGTGGATGCCGACTCGCTGCCATCAGGCGTCGAGGAAACCCACGTCTCGCTGTTCGACGGTTCGAATTGCGGCATCACCCTGACCGGCCGGCCGGTGTTCTCGGTCCAGCATCACCCCGAGGCTTCGCCCGGCCCGCAGGATTCACACTACCTGTTCCGCCGCTTCGTCAATTTGATCCGCGAAAAGCGCGGTGAGGAATTGCTGGCCGAACGGGCTTAGCGCGATCCGGTAGCGCCGCCCCTCATTGCCCTGCCGGGATGGCCCTCCCTGGTGAGCGCAATGCGGTTGTGACTCACACCTGTGCTCCATCCTCAGCGACACCGGTGGCGACATTCGTGCGCGCTGCCGGCCTCGCAACTTTCGTCACAAAGACGATGACCGCCAGCGTCAGGAAGCACGCTCCCAGCAGATAGGGCGCGCCGCCGAAGGTCACCGGCGCGCTTGGCCCGGTGAACCAGGAAAAGATCGCCGTGTAGAGCAGCGGCGTGATGATCGAGGTGATCGAGAAGATCGAGGTCATCGCGCCCTGCAGTTCGCCTTGCGCCGAAGGCGGCACCTTGGCGGCGGCGAGGCTCCGCAGCGGCGGGTCGGCCAGCGCTTCCAGGCAGCCGACGACGATCACCGCATAGATCATCCAGCCTTGCGA
>NZ_RZPF01000484.1:0-5196 GCF_004022735.1 Mesorhizobium sp. M7A.F.Ca.AU.001.01.1.1 | reverse complement strand
GGCCGAGCCCAAGTTGAAGGCCGAGTTCGAACGCCGCCTCGCCGGCAAGCTGCCGTCGAATTTCGACGCCGTCATCGCCGACTACAAGAAGAAGCTGTCGGCCGACAAGCCGAAGGTCGCCACCCGCAAATCCTCGGAAATGGCGCTGGAGGTCATCAACGGCGCCGTGCCGGAAACCATAAGCGGCTCCGCCGACCTGACCGGCTCCAACAACACCAAGACCAGCCAGACCAAGAACATTACGCCCGACGATTACGGCCAGCGTTATGTCCACTACGGCATTCGCGAACATGGCATGGCGGCCGCCATCAATGGCTTGACGCTGCATGGCGGCCTCATCGCCTATGGCGGCACCTTCCTGTGCTTCTCCGATTATGCCCGCCCGTCAATGCGTCTGGCTTCGCTGATGGGCATCCGCTCGATCTTCGTCATGACCCATGATTCCATCGGTCTGGGCGAAGACGGCCCGACCCACCAGCCGGTCGAGCATCTGGCGGCATTGCGCGCGATCCCCAACCACAATGTCTTCCGCCCGGCCGACGCGGTCGAAACCGCGGAATGCTGGCAGATCGCCCTGGAGTCGGAAAAGACGCCGTCGACCTTGGCGCTGACCCGCCAGAACCTGCCGACGGTGCGCACCGAATTCACGG
Organism: Mesorhizobium sp. M7A.F.Ca.AU.001.01.1.1; assembly: GCF_004022735.1. Classification (NCBI taxonomy): domain Bacteria; kingdom Pseudomonadati; phylum Pseudomonadota; class Alphaproteobacteria; order Hyphomicrobiales; family Phyllobacteriaceae; genus Mesorhizobium; species Mesorhizobium sp. M7A.F.Ca.AU.001.01.1.1. The sequence goes on along the minus strand of NZ_RZPF01000484.1, from coordinate 4,546 downwards.
CCAAGAACCTCAGCAGCCAGGGAGCCTATGAGCTGGCCGCCGCCAGCGGCGAGGCGGCGATAACGATCTTCGCCACCGGCTCCGAGGTCGAGATCGCACTTGGCGCGCGCGAGCTGTTGGAAAAGCACGGCCATCCGACCCGCGTCGTCTCGGTTCCCTGCTTCGAACTGTTCGACCAGCAGAGCGACGACTACCGCAAGAAGACGATCGGCAATGCGCCGATCAAGATGGCGATCGAAGCCGGCATCCGCCAGGGATGGGATCATCTGATCGGCTCAGACGGCATCTTCGTCGGCATGACCCGCTTCGGCGCGTCGGGCACGATCGAGCAACTCTATCCGCATTTCGGCATTACCGCCGAGGCCGCGGCCAAGGCGGCGGAAGCCCGCCTGCACGCCAAGTAAGATTCTGGGCCAGTTCGGCGAAACCGCGAAAACGGCTTCGCCGGGCTGGCTCAACTTAATCGATTTAAATCCACGCCAGTGCGGCTGGATTCTTTCTGCTTCCGCCGCTATGAAACTGCAGACCCCTCGTCCGCCCTCCAACTCCCAGGGAGAGAATTATGACCGTCAGAGTTGCCATCAACGGATTTGGCCGCATCGGCCGCAACATCCTGCGCGCTATCCATGAATCCGGCCGCAAGGACATCGACGTCGTCGCCGTCAACGACCTCGGCCCAGTCGAGACCAATGCGCACCTCTTGCGCTATGACAGCGTGCACGGCCGCTTCCCGCATGAAGTCTCGGTATCCGGCGACCAGATCACCGTCGGCAAGGAGACGTTCAAGGTCACCGCGATCAAGGATCCGACGCAGTTGCCGTGGAAGGAACTCGGCATCGACATCGCGCTCGAATGCACCGGCATCTTCACCGCCCGCGACAAGGCAGCGGCACACCTGACCGCCGGCGCCAAGCGCGTCATCGTTTCGGCCCCTGCCGAAGGCGCCGACCTCACCGTGGTCTACGGCATCAACCACGACCAGTTGACCAAGGATCATATCGTCATCTCGAATGCCTCGTGCACCACCAACTGCCTGGCGCCGCTGGCAGCCGTGCTGCACGAAACGGTCGGCATCGAAAAAGGCATGATGACGACGATCCACTCCTACACCGGCGACCAGCCGACGCTGGACACCATGCACAAGGATCTCTACCGCGCCCGCGCCGCGGCGCTGTCGCAGATCCCGACCTCGACCGGTGCCGCCAAGGCGATCGGCTTGGTGCTGCCCGACCTCAAGGGCAAGCTCGACGGCATCTCGATCCGCGTGCCGACCCCGAACGTCTCGGTCGTCGATTTCAAGTTCATCGCCAAGCGGTCGACCACGGTGCAGGAGATCAACGAAGCGGTGATCGCCGCCTCCAACGGCAAGCTCAAGGGCATTCTCGGCGTCACCCATCACCCGAACGTGTCGATCGACTTCAACCACGATCCGCGCTCCTCGATCATGGCGCTCGACCAGACCAAGGTGATGGACGGCAATTTCGTATCGGTGCTCTCCTGGTACGACAATGAATGGGGTTTCTCCAACCGCATGGGCGACACATCGGTCGCCTTCGGCAAGACCATCGCCTGATCACAAAGCCCTCTTTTCGAGACTTGGAACGCCCGGCTTTGCCCGGGCGTTTTTCATGAGCGCAGCTTGCGCCTTCCCAAATTGTGTCCCGGGCGCCAAAACATCCGAAAATCAGCGGCATAGACCAAAAAGCCACCCTGCCGCCTTGCACTGGTCACGTCTTCGCCCCACTCTCTCGCAAAGCAGGAGACAGACAAATTTGAGGGGCTGATTTCAGGATGGAGCATGCGATCTATCTCGTCACGCTGGTCGGCACAGCGCTTGTCGTCGCCGCCGCGTTTTCGAGCCTGATCGCCTTCCGCTTCGGCGCCCCTCTTCTGCTCCTGTTCCTCTGCATTGGCCTCGCCACCGGCACCGACGGTCTCGGCATCCAGTTCGACAATGCCCGCATCGCCTATTTTGCCGGCTCACTGGCGCTGGCCGTCATCCTGTTCGATTCCGGCTTCGGCACGCCGCTCAACGCCTTGCGGCAGGCAGCCGGCCCGGCGTTGTCGCTGGCGACCTTCGGCGTAATTCTGACCACCGGCCTGTTCGGCGCCGCCGCCCACTATCTGCTCGACCTCACCTGGCTGGAATCCTTCCTGCTCGGCGCCGCCGTCGCCTCCACCGATGCGGCCGCCGTGTTCTTCCTGCTGCGTGCCGGCGAGATCAATCTGCGCGAACAGGTGCACTCAACGCTCGAGGTGGAATCCGGCACCAATGACCCCATCGCCATCTTCCTGACCATCACGCTGGTCGAGATCATCGCCGCTCATGCCAATCCCGAGACCAACGTCCTGGTCACCAGCCTTTTCCTCGGCTTCCTCCTCAACATGGGCCTTGGCGCTGTCGTCGGCGTGCTCGGCGGCCTCGCCATCGTGCGTCTCGTCGACCGGCTCAATCTCGACCATGGCCTGCTGCCGATCTTCGTGCTGACCTTGTCGTTGATGGTCTTTGCCGCCGCCGGCGCCATTGGCGGCTCTGGCTTCCTGGCGGTCTATATCGCCGGCCTCATCTCGGGCAATTCCGATATCCGCGCCGTCACCATCCTCAAGCGCTTCCAGGACGGCATGTCATGGCTGGCACAGATCATCATGTTCCTCATCCTCGGCCTGTTCGCGACGCCCTCGCAATTCCCGGCGATCATGGTGCCGGCGGTGCTGCTCGGCCTGTTCCTGATGTTCGTGGCGCGGCCGGTCGCCGTCTGGCTCTGCCTGATCCCGTTCCGCATGCCGCGCCCCGAAGTCGCCTTTGTCTCGTGGGTCGGCCTGCGCGGCGCGGTGTCGATCCTGCTCGCCATCACCCCGCTGCTCGGCGGGCTGGAAAATGGCCGTGTCATCTTCAACACCGCCTTCATCATCGTTCTGGTTTCGCTGGTCATCCAGGGCTGGACGGTCGGACCGCTGGCGCGCCGCCTCGGTTTGATCGTGCCGGCGCGGCTCGGACCGCTGGACAAGGTCGAGCTGGAATTGCCGGGTTCGGCCCATCACGAGCTTCTCGCCTATCGCGTCGCACCCGGCAGCCCGGTGGCGCGCGGCGAGCGCATCCCACGCTGGGCGCGACCCTCGCTGGTGCTGCGTGACGGCCGTTCGATGCGCTTCCAGGACATGGGCCGGCTCGCCGCCGGCGACCAGGTCTACATTTTCGTCCCGGATCGCTATCCGCGCCTGCTCGACAAGCTGTTCGCCAGCCGTGCCGTGGTCGATCCCGAAGATGCCGATTTCTTCGGCGCCTTCGCCGTCGATCCAGCGCGCCCCGCCGCCGAACTGGAAGCAGCCTATACGCCGGGCCTGACCGAAGCGGAGCAAAAGCTCACCGTTGGAGCGCTGGTCACGGCGCGGCTCGGCGGCCATGCCGAATATGCCGACCGCGTCCTGCTCGGCCCGATAGAACTGATCGTCCGCGACGTCGACGACAAGGGGAAGATCATAGGCCTCGGCCTGTCGTTCGAGCCGACCGCGCCGGTGGCGCGGGTGCCGGTCTTCCTCAGCGCCGGAGAAATCGGCGACCGTCTTTCCGCCTTCATCCGCAATTGGCGCAAGCCGACCGAGGCGCAGGCGGACGAGGCGCGGGCGGACGAGAAACCGGCCCCAGAGCCAGCGCCGGAAAAGGCAGCAACCGAAAGCTGACAAACCCGCTATTGAGCGGAGCCATTCATCCGCCCGCCAGTGCAAGATCGTGCCCACTTCAAAATTTCGGTTCGAGCGCGCCCTAAGCCTTGCATCGTCGCCGATGCGGGGTATGGTCCCCCGGTTTTTCGCGAAAGGAACCCGCATGGCCGCCTTCAAGACACTCGACGATATCGGCAACATCAGCGGCAAGCGCGTGCTGGTGCGCGTCGACCTCAACGTGCCTGTCACTGAGGGCAAAGTCACCGACGCCACCCGCATCGAACGCATCGCACCGACCATCGCCGAGCTATCGGCCAAGGGCGCCAAGGTCATCCTGCTCGCCCATTTCGGCCGACCCAAGGATGGGCCTTCGCCCGAATTCTCGCTGGAGCCGATCGCCAAAGCCACGGCAGAAGTGCTCGGCCGCCCCGTCGGTTTCGCCTCGGATTGCGTCGGCGACACGGCCGGAAGCGCTGTCGCCGCCATGAACAAGGGCGACGTGCTGCTGCTCGAAAACACTCGCTTCTACAAGGCCGAAGAAAAGAATGACCCGGCCTTCACCGAAAAACTCGCCGCCAATGGCGATATCTTCGTCAACGACGCCTTCTCGGCCGCGCACCGCGCGCATTCTTCGACCGAGGGGCTGGCGCATCTGTTGCCGGCTTTTGCCGGCCGCACCATGCAAGCCGAGCTTGAGGCGCTGGAGAAGGGCTTGGGAAAACCGGTTCGTCCGGTCGTCGCCATTGTCGGCGGCGCCAAGGTCTCGACCAAGATCGATCTGTTGATGAACTTGGTGAAGAAGGTCGACGCGCTGGTCATCGGCGGCGGCATGGCCAACACCTTCCTCGCCGCGCGCGGCACCGATGTCGGCAAATCGCTGTGC
>NZ_RZPF01000483.1:0-5209 GCF_004022735.1 Mesorhizobium sp. M7A.F.Ca.AU.001.01.1.1 | reverse complement strand
CTGACCGCCGTCGGCTCGACAATGCCTTCACCGGCGAGATAGACGCCGAGCACGGTCAGCACCAGCGCTATGCCCGGGACGATCGACAGGAAGGGCGCGGTGCGCAGGACAGCGCGGCCTTCGGCAATCATGCCGCCCCAGGTGACCCGGTTGGGATCGCCCAGGCCGAGGAACGACAAGGCCGCCTCGGTGAGGATCGCCGCGGCGACGATCACCGACGACATCGCCAGCACCGGCGGCAAGGCATTGGGCAGCACCTCGCGAAAGGCGATCGCCAGCGGGTGCATGCCGATGACCCTGGCGCCGGCGACATAATCGCGTTCGCGAATGGAGAGGACTTCCGCGCGGGCGACACGGGCTGGTCCGGTCCAGGTGCCGAGCGCGATGGCGATCACGACGATGCCGAGCGACGGTCCGACGACGCTGACGAAGGCCAGTGCCAGCAGGAAACTCGGCACGGTCTGGAAGGCGTCGGTGATGCGCATCAGCACCTCGTCGACGAGGCCGCCGGCAAAGCCGGCCAATGTGCCGACCACTGCCCCGACGACAAGTGCGGCGGCCGCGGCGGCGATCCCGACAGCCAGCGATGTGCGGGCGCCATGAAAAAGCTCGGCCAGCACGTCGCGGCCAAGCCGATCGGTGCCAAGCGGGAGCGACCAGTCCTGGAACGGCGGCAGCAGCGCCGGCCCGGCAATCGCTTGCGGATCGCCGGGGAACAGCAGCGACGCCGACAGTGCCATGGCGATCAGCGCCGCCAGGAGGATGGCGCCGGCGACCGCCTCGGGCGTGCGCAGAAAGCGGCGGAGGGCACTCATGCGCCGGCCTCGCAGGCGCCGACGCGCGGGTCGAGGAAGGCATAGGCGATGTCGACGGCAAGGTTGATGACAATGACCAGGACGGCGCTGGTGAGAATAATGCCGAGCAGAAGCGGCGTATCGCGGGAGGCGACTGCCTCCTGCGCCAGCCGGCCGAGGCCGGGCACGGAAAAGACGCTCTCGATGACGACACTGCCGCCGAGCATCTGCGCCGACTGCAGGCCGAGCATGGTGACCAGCGGCAGCAGTGCATTGCGGGCGACGTGGGCGAGCACGATGCGGCGGCGTGATAATCCCTTGGCGCGCGCGGCCAAGACGAAATCCTGCCGCCAGACCTCGGCCATGCCGGCGCGCATCATGCGCAGATAGAGCGCCAGGTAGATGAAGCCGAGGGCCGAAACAGGCAGGATAAGATGGACGGCGATGTCGGCTGCGCGGTCAAGGCCGGTCTTGTCGGAAGCCAGGGTCTCGATGCCGCCGATCGGCAGCCAGCGCAGGTCGACGGCAAAGACGACGATCAGCACCAGTCCGAGCCAGAAACCCGGCACGGCATAGAGCGCCAGCGAGCCGATCGACAGGAAGCGGTCGCGGAAACTGCCCGGCCGGGCGCCGGCATAGATGCCGAGTGCCGAGCCGAGCCCGAAGGAGAGCGCGGTGGCGCTGACCATCAACAGCAGCGTGTTGGGCAGGCGTTCGAGGATCACATCGCGGATCGGTCGGGAGAAGGTCACCGACTGGCCGAGGTCGAGATGCAACAGCGCCCAGAGGTAGTTAGCCAGCCGCGTCAGCTCCGACTGGTCGAGGCCCCAGCGATGACGCAGCAATTCGATCATGCCGGCGTCGCCGCCGGTCGAGACGATGTAGGCGTCGACGGCGTCGCCGGGGGCGGCCTCGAGCAAAAGGAACGTGCCGATGACGACGATCAGCAGCACGAAGATGCTGCCGACGAGGCGGCGGCGGAGAAGGGTGAGGGCGCGGTTCATGGGGGCGTCGATGGGTTGGCGATACGTTGATTAGGACCGCGCCTAGGCACCCTCCTCTGTTCTGCCGGACATCTCCCCCTCAAGGGGGGAGATCGGCTGTCTCTTTTGGCTTCGCCAATCTCCAACGTTGAAGAATTCGCGGGACAGACAAGCGGCCAATCTCCCCCCTTGAGGGGGAGATGTCCGGTAGGACAGAGGGGGGCCTCGTAGAACTCAAAGCCTACGATGATTTCGCGAATTTTCATCCGCGCAATTCTGTCACGATTCCAAATACGTGTCCGCCCAGTTCGACACCGCCCAGCGCGGGTTGTTGGCGATGTTGCCGACGGTGTCTCGCGCGACGCTGATGAAACTCCATTCGGCGACGTTGATCAGCGGCAGGTCGGCAGCCACCGCCTTCTGGAATTCCTTGTAGAGGTCGGTGCGGGCTGATGCGTCGAGCGTCTCCGATGCCTTGGCGATGAGCGCATCGAGCGCATCGTTCTTGTAGCCGCCCTGGTTGGAGAACGGCACGCCGTCCGGAATGCCGCTCTGCACCAGGATGGTGGTCGAGATCGCCGGATCGCCGCGGAACACCGGCGGACCGACCGCGAGATCGAAGGCGTGGTCGGTGTAGACCGCCTTGATGTGCGCGGCCGAGTCGTTGTTGACCAGCTCAGCGTCGATGCCGATGGCGGCGAGCGCCTGGCGCAGATAGTCGCCGAACTGTTTTGTCTCGTTGAAATAGGGCGCAGGCAGCAGTTTCAGCGTGAAGCGCTTGCCGTCCGGGCCTTTCTTGTAGCCGGCTTCGTCGAGCAGCGCGTTGGCCTTGGCGACGTCGAAGGCATAGGTCGGCACATCGGCGGTGTAGAATTGTGGATCGTTCTTCGGCACCGGGCCGGTGGCTGTCGCGGCATAGCCGAGGAACACCGTCTTGACGACGAAATCCTTGTCGATGGCATGTGCGATCGCCTGCCGCACTTTGACGTCGGCCAGTTCCTTGCGGCGATGATTGATCTCGACGACGAGTTGATAGGTCAGCCCTTCGTAACCCTTGGTGATCACTTTCAGCCCCGGCACTTTCGAGATGCGGTCGAGGTCGGCCAGCGGCACGGCGGAAAAGGCCGCCAGCTGGATCTCTCCGGCCTCCAGCGCGCTGGCCGCGGACGTGCGATCCGGCAGCACCTGATAGATGATCTCATCGAGATAGGGCTCGTCCTTGCCCCAGTAGTCGGTGTTTTTGGTCAGCCGGTAATACTGGCCGGCCTTGTACTCGCCGAATTTGAACGGTCCGGTGCCGATGGGCGCGTTGTTGGCCGGGTTGTCCTCGATCTTGCCGACCTCGTAGATGTGCTTCGGCACCACGCTGCTCAGCGCCGGCAGCGCGTTGCGGATCAGCTGGAACGGCGTCGGCTTGGCGAATTTGAACACACCGGTGAGATCGTCGGGGGTCTCGACGCTGGCCAGGTCCTTGAACACGGTGCGGCCGAGGTTCTGCAGCGGCTTCCAGATCTGCAGCGCCGAGAAGGCCACGTCGGCGGAGGTGAACGGCTTGCCGTCATGCCATTTGACGCCGTCGCGCAGTTTGAACGTCACCGAGAGCCCGTCGGCGGCACCCTCCCAGCTCAGCGCCAGCCTTGGCGCGAGTCCGTCCTTGCCGTCGTAGGAGGCTTCGGCCAGCGTTTCGACGATCTTGCTGGAGATGAAGAAGACGCCGTTGGAAGCGACGATCGCCGGGTTGAGGTTGCGCGGTTCGGAATCGGCGGCAAGCACAAGCCGCCCGCCCTTCTTCGGCGTCTGCGCCCAGCCCGGTGTCGGCATGGCGGTGGAGGCCAGCAGCATTGCCGAGCCGGAAAGCATCGTGCGCCTGGAAATCGTGAAACCTGACATGATCGAACTCCGTCCTCTCCGCGACCCGGTTGGGCGCGCCAATACCCCTCGAACGCCGGCAAGCCCGCCAGCATCCTTGCGGCGGCGATTATGAGCCTTGCCGAGGGTTTCGCCAGAGACGGAATTGGCGCATCCTCGCTTGGCTTTGAAATTTTCGTCCGCTGGACCAGTTTGGAATATGCGCTTCTATCACGTCAATCTGGTAGGACCAAATTGATGGGATATGCGACGGACAAAGGTATGATGACATGGAACGGTGCTGTTTGCCCTATTTCTGGCTGGACCAGAACGGGCAAAATGGTGCAGATTTGAGTCATGGCCAGGGGATCGCGAGCGGAACGGCCGGCGGTCCCAGGCAATTCAGGGAGAGAGAGATGAACATTGCTCCGGGCAAGAATGCCGTCGGCAATATCCCGTTCGACCAGGCAAGGGTCGACCGGCTGATGGAGGAGGCCGGCATCGATGTGCTGCTCGCCACCTCCAAGCACAACACGCAATACCTGCTGGGCGGTTACAAGTTCATCTTCTTCGCCGCCATGGATGCGATCGGCCACAGCCGGTACCTGCCGATCGTCGTGTACGAAAAGGGCGGGCCGGACCATGCCGCCTATATCGGCAACCGCATGGAGGGCGGCGAGCACCAGAACAATCCGTTCTGGACGCCGACGCTGCACGCCGCCTGCTGGGGCACGCTCGACGCCGCCAACCTTGCGGTCGAGCACCTGCAGAAGATCGGCAAGGCCGGCGCGCGCATCGGCATCGAGCCTGGCTTCCTGCCATCGGACGCCTATACGCTGATCCGCAAGGCGTTGCCGGATGCCAGGCTGATCGATGCGACCGACATGCTGGAGCGCATGCGCGCCATCAAGACCGATGCGGAGCTGGAGAAGCTGCGCACGGCCTCCGAACTGATCACCGATTCCATGCTGGCGACCATTGCCTGGGCGCGTGAAGGCACGACTAAAAGCGAGATCATCGAGCAGCTGCGGCGCGAGGAAACCAATCGCGGCATCCATTTCGAATATTGCCTGCTGACGCTGGGTGCCAGCCACAACCGCGCCGCTTCACCGCAGGCGTGGAAAAAAGGCGAGGTGCTGTCAATCGATTCCGGCGGCAATTATCACGGCTATATAGGCGACCTCTGCCGGATGGGCATTCTCGGCGAACCGGATGCCGAGCTGGAAGATCTGCTGGCCGAGGTCGAGACGGTGCAGCAGGCGGCCTTTTCAAAAGTCAAAGCGGGCACGCTGGGCGGCGACATGATTTCGCATGCCGAGGGCGTGCTGAAGGCTTCGAAGGTCGCGCCCTACACGGATTTCTTCGCCCATGGCATGGGGCTGATCACGCACGAGGCGCCGTTCCTGATGACCAACCACCCGGTGACCTATGAAGGCACCTATGCGGCCAAACCGCTGGAGAAGAACATGGTGCTGTCGGTGGAGACGACCATGCTTCACCCGACACGGGGCTTCATCAAGCTGGAAGACACGCTGGCGGTGACGGAGAGCGGATACGTGATGTTCGGTGATCGGGGCCGGGGGT